>CAZXNF010000276.1:0-5363 GCA_964641785.1 uncultured Streptomycetaceae bacterium
ATCCAGAAGTTCTTGCTGCGCGAACAGGCGAAATCCGCCTCCGCGATCGCCTAATGAAAACGGGATTGGAGATTCGGGATTGGGGATTGGAAACCGATTGCATCGCCCCTGCCTTTCTTTCGAATCCCGAATCCCTGATTTATGGCTGACGACATCATTCTCGAAACCCGCGGACTCACCAAGGAGTTCAAGGGCTTTGTCGCGGTCAACGACGTCAACCTGCGCGTGAAGCGCGGCACCATCCACGCGCTGATCGGCCCCAACGGCGCCGGCAAGACTACTTGCTTCAACTTGCTGACCAAGTTCCTGACACCGACGCGCGGGACGATCACCTTCAACGGCCACGACATCACCGCCGAGAAGTCGGCGCAGATCGCGCGCCGCGGCATCATCCGATCGTTCCAGATTTCCGCCACCTTCCCGCACCTCACGGTGCTCGAGAATGTGCGCATCGGCCTGCAGCGCAAGCTGGGCACCTCCTTCCATTTCTGGAAGTCGGAGGAATCGCTCGACGTGCTGAACGACCGCGCGATGGAACTGCTCGCCGAGGTTGACCTCGCGCCGTTCGCGCAGATGGTGACGGTCGAGCTGCCGTACGGGCGCAAGCGCGCGCTCGAGATCGCTACCACGCTCGCGCTCGACCCGGAACTGATGCTGCTCGACGAGCCGACCCAGGGCATGGGGCATGAGGACGTCGGCCGCGTGGCCGACCTGATCCGCAAGGTGTCGGCGAACCGCACGATCCTGATGGTCGAACACAACCTGAATGTGGTGGCCGACCTGTCGGACACCATCACGGTGCTCGCGCGCGGCGCGGTACTCGCCGAAGGAACCTACGCGACGGTGTCGAAGAACCCGCAGGTATTGGAAGCATACGTAGGAACTGCGGAGGCGACCGCGTGACGAGCGCTTCCGCTGCCGGCGCCGAAATGCTGCGGGTCACCGACCTGCACGCCTTCTATGGCGAATCGCACGTCCTGCACGGCATCGATTTTTCGGTAAACCGGGGTGAAGTGGTCACGCTGCTCGGTCGCAACGGCGCCGGGCGCACCACCACGCTGCGGGCGATTCTGGGTCTGACCGGGCGGCGCTCGGGGTCGATCATGATCAACGGCCGCGAGGCGGTCGCGCTGCCGACCCATCACATCGCGCACCTCGGCATCGGCTACTGCCCCGAGGAGCGCGGCATCTTCGCGAGCCTCTCCGCGGAGGAAAACCTGCTGTTGCCGCCGCCGGTGGCGAGCGGGGGCATGACGGTCGATGAGATCTACGCGATGTTCCCCAACCTCAAGGAGCGGCGCACGAGTCCGGGTATGCGGCTGTCCGGCGGCGAGCAGCAGATGCTGGCCATCGCGCGCATCCTGCGTACCGGCGCCAAGCTGCTGCTGCTCGACGAGATCAGCGAAGGCTTGGCCCCGGTGATCGTGCAGACCCTCGGCCACATGATCCGTCAGCTGAAGGAACGCGGCTACACGATCGTGCTGGTCGAGCAGAACTTCCGTTTCGCGGCGCCGCTCGCCGACCGCCATTACGTGATCGAACACGGCCGCATCGTGGAAACGGTCAACATGCAGGAACTGGATTCGAAGATGCAGCGCTTGCACCAGCTGCTCGGCGTTTGATTCGCACGTTCAACCAAAGGAGAACTCTCATGAAACGCAAACTCATTGCCGCGCTGGTCGGCGCGGCCTGTGTGACCGGTCTGGCCACGGTCGTCCAGGGCCAGAGCGGTCCCAAGCTGTCCGACGGTGTCGTCAAGATCGGCGTCCTCACCGATCTCTCGGGCCTGTATTCCGACCTTGCGGGGCTGGGTTCCGTCGTCGCCGCGCAGATGGCGATCGATGACTTCAGGGCGCTGGAGAAGGGCAAGACCTTCCCGATCGAACTCGTCAGCGCCGATCACCAGAACAAGGGTGACGTCGCGTCCAACAAGGCGCGCGAGTGGTTTGAGCGCGACAAGGTGGACATGATTACCGATCTCGTCACGACGTCGACAGCGCTTGCCGTGATGCCGATCGCCAAGCAGATGAACAAGATCACCATGGTGTCCGGCGCCGCCTCCACGCTGATCACCGGCAAGAACTGCACCGACACCAACGTGCACTACACCTACGACACCTACGCGCTGGCGGCCGGCACCGGCAAGGCGGTGGTCAAGCAGGGCGGCGATACCTGGTTCTTCCTCACCGCGGACTACGCGTTCGGGCACTCCCTGGAAAAGGACACTGCGGAGGTGGTGGTCGCGAACGGTGGCAAGGTGCTGGGCCAGGTCCGGCACCCGTTCCCGGGCACCGACTTTTCTTCCTTCCTGCTGAAGGCGCAGTCCTCGGGCGCCAAGGTCATCGGGCTTGCCAACGCCGGAACCGATACCCAGAACTCGATCAAGCAGGCGGCCGAATTCGGCATTACGCCGAAGCAGGCGCTGGCCGGTTTGCTGGTGTTCATCACCGACATCCACAGCCTGGGCCTCAAGGTCACGCAGGGCATGTATGTGACGGAGGCGTTCTACTGGGACACCAACGACGAGACCCGCGCCTGGTCGAAGCGCTTCATCGAGAAGCACAAGCGCATGCCGACGATGGTGCAGGCCGGGGTCTACTCCTCGACAATGCACTACCTGAAGGCGATCAAGGCCGCGGGCACCGACGACACGGCGACGGTCATGAAGAAGATGAAGGACACGCCGGTCAACGACTTCTTCGCCAAGAACGGCCGCATTCGCGACGATGGCCGCCACGTGCATGACTTCTACCTGCTGCAGGTGAAGAAGCCCGAGGAATCGAAGAACGCGTGGGACTACTACACCGTCAAGGCGACGATTGCCGCCAACGATGCCGTGATCCCGGTCGCGAAGAGCGAGTGCCCGCTTCTTAAAAAGTAAAGACAGATCGATAAACGAGAGACGAGATAAGACAGACGTGACACAAGGGAAAGCGCCGGCTGCGGGCTGTGGGCGCACGGGTTCCGTTCTTTCGTCTATCGACTTTCGTCTCTCGCTTCGCTAAACCATGTTTGAACTCCTAGGCATCACTCCCCAGGCGCTGTTCAGCCAGTTGCTGGTCGGGCTGATCAATGGCTCGTTCTACGCGATCCTGTCGCTCGGGCTCGCGGTGATATTCGGCATGCTCAACATCATCAATTTCTCGCATGGCGCGCAATACATGATCGGCGCGTTCATCGCGTGGATCGGCCTGACGCAGGTCGGTCAATGGATCGGCGACCCGCAGTTCAAGCTGAGCTACTGGGTGGTGCTCATCGTCGCGCCGCTGCTGGTCGGGGCGCTGGGCATCCTGACCGAGCGCACGATGCTGTCACGGCTCTACAAGCTTGATCACCTCTACGGGCTGCTGCTGACCTTCGGCCTTGCGCTGATCTTTGAAGGCCTGTTCCGCTACTGGTACGGCGTGTCCGGCCAGCCGTACGAGATCCCCGAAGTGCTGCAGGGCGGGATCAACCTCGGCTTCATGTTTCTGCCGAAGTATCGAGCGTGGGTGGTGGTCGCCTCTCTGGTGGTGTGTGTGGCGACCTGGTATGTGATCGAGCGCACCAAGCTGGGCTCGTACCTGCGCGCGGGCACCGAGAACCCCAAGCTGGTGCAGGCTTTCGGCATCAACCTTCCGCTGATGATCACGCTCACCTACGGCTTTGGCGTTGCGCTGGCGGCCTTTGCCGGCGTGCTGGCGGCGCCGATTTTCTCCGTGAGCCCGCTGATGGGCGCGGACCTGATCATCGTGGTGTTTGCGGTGGTCGTGATCGGCGGTATGGGATCCATCCTGGGCTCCATCGTCACCGGCCTTGGCCTGGGCCTGATCGAGGGCCTGACGAAAGTGTTCTACCCCGAAGGCTCGGCGGTGGTGGTCTTCGTGATCATGGTGATCGTGTTGCTGGTGCGGCCGGCCGGTCTTTTCGGACGCGAAAAATGAACGGGACCCGCGCCGGTTTCATCATCCTGATCGTGGCGGGTCTGGCCGCGCCGCTGCTCGGCATCTACCCGACCTTTCTGATGAAGTGCTGGTGCTTCGCGCTGTTCGCGTGCGCGTTCAACCTGCTGCTGGGGTATACGGGCCTGCTGTCCTTCGGACACGCGGCCTTCCTGGGGGCGGCGGGCTACATCACCGGGCATACGGTCAAGGTGATGGGATTCCCGCCGGAGCTTGGCATCCTCACCGGGACGGCCTTCGCCGCGGCACTGGGCTACCTGTTCGGCAGTCTCGCGATCCGCCGGCAGGGCATCTATTTCGCGATGATCACGCTGGCGCTCGCGCAGATGCTGTATTTCGTGTGGGTGCAACTGGACTTCACGGGTGGCGAGGATGGCCTGCAGGGCGTGCCGCGCAGCATGTTGTTCGGCGTGATCGACCTCGCGAACAACACCAACCTTTATTACATGGTGTTCGCCCTCTTCCTCGCCGGCTTCTTCCTGATTTACCGCGTCATCCACTCGCCCTTCGGGCAGGTGCTGAAATCGATCCGCGAGAACGAACCGCGCGCGATCTCGCTGGGCTACGATGTCGACCGCTACAAACTGCTGGCCTTTGTCCTGTCGGCCGGGCTGGCGGGGCTCGCGGGCGCGACCAAGACCATCGTGTTCCAGCTCGCGTCGCTGACCGACGCGCACTGGCATATGTCCGGGCAGGTGGTGCTGATGACGCTGCTGGGCGGGCTGGGCACGGTGTTCGGTCCGGTAGTCGGCGCCTTCGTGATCATCGGGCTGCAGAATCAGCTCGCGGACAAAGTCGGGTCCTGGGTCCAGGTGATCATGGGTGTCATCTTTGTCGTGTGCGTGCTGGCTTTCCGGCGCGGCATTGTGGGCGAAATCCAGGCCTTGTTCAGGCGCCCCTGAACGGCTCTGGGCGCGCGTTCGTTCCTTCCGGCGCGCGGTTCGGCTAACATTCGGATCCTGCGCACGCCGTCCGGCGTGCTTTCCCAACGCAGGCATTCTTACCCGCATCGAGCGAATATTCCCGCATGAAAGTACTCGTCACCGTCAAACGCGTGGTGGACCCCTACGTCAAGGTCCGCGTCAAATCCGATGGCAGCGGTGTGGACACCGCCAACGTCAAGATGACCATGAACCCCTTCTGCGAGATCGCAGTCGAGCAGGCGATTCGCATGAAGGAGGCGGGCGTGGTCACCGAAATCGTCGTCGTCTCCATCGGCGCGCCGCAATGCCAGGAGACGCTGCGCACGGCGCTCGCGATGGGCGCCGACCGCGGCATCCTGGTCGAGACGGATGTCGAAGTGCAGCCGCTGGCGGTGGCGAAGGTGATGAAGGCCCTGGTCGATAAAGAGCAGCCGAAGCTCGTCATCATGGGCAAGCAGGCGATCGACGATGACGCCAACCAGTCCGGCCAGATGCTGGC
>CAZXNF010000277.1:0-2998 GCA_964641785.1 uncultured Streptomycetaceae bacterium
GTTCCAGAACATGACCGTCTCGCTGCTTAAGCACGAGGTCATCAAGACCACGCTGCCGAAGGCGAAAGAACTGCGGCGCGTCGCCGAGCCCATCATCACGCTGGGCAAGAAGGCCACGCTCGCCAACCGCCGGCTCGCATTCAACCGCCTGCGCGACCGCGACATCGTCGGCAAGCTGTTCGGCGAGCTGGGCCCACGTTACGCCAACCGCAACGGCGGCTACCTGCGCATCCTCAAGTCCGGTTTCCGCCAGGGCGACAATGCGCCGATGGCGATCGTCGAGCTGATGGACCGTCCGGCGCCGGTGGAAGCAAAGCCGGCCAAAGCCAAGGGTGACGCCAAGGAAGCGGTCGCGGCCTGAGCGGTCGATCCTCCCCAACAAAAAAGCCGGCATTGCCGGCTTTTTTGTTGCCTGCTGGGGACCGTATCGCTAGATACGTTGTACGCGGGCGTCGGAGCCAGCGCCGAGAATCTGCACGCGATCGCCTGCGCGCAGCTCAGAACCCTGCTGGGTGATCTGCACCAGCACGCCGTTGTCCAGTCGCACGGTGATGTGCTGTCCCGGCACCTGGCTGGAGTAGCGCCGCTGCGCCGTGCTGCCCGCGTAGGCACCTCCGAGTGTGCCCAGCACACGCGCCACGTCCTGCCCGGTGCCGCGGCCGATCAGGCTGCCGATGCCGAAGCCTGCCGCGGCGCCGAGCACCGCGCCGATGCCGAGTTGGTTGTCGCCTTCAAGATTTGCGGCCGCGATCTGCTCGACCGTCCCGACACGCACCTGGGTTTCACCCTGGGGCGTAGTCGTGGCGCAGCCGGTGCTGGCCACCGCCACGCACACCGCAGTGATCAGGGCCAGCAAACGTTTCACGGGATTTATCGCTTGCATCAGTCTCTCCTTCAGTACCGGCGGTTGCACCGCACGCGTTTGCATTGGTGTTGGATCATAGCGCAGGCGTGCAACTGCTAACATCAGACCGAGTGCACGATTTCACGGTTCCCGCATGACGATCTTTCTGTATACCGATTTCGGCGCCGCCGACCTCTACGTCTGGCAGGTCAGGGCTGGGCTGACGGGCGCGGCACCGGAAGTCCCGGCCACCGATCTCCTGAACGAAGCCCCGGCTTTTGCGATCGTACCGGCGGCCCACCGGCGGGACGCCCTCTCAGCCCGTACGCCGCCCGGCAGCTGGTGATGGCCGTCGTGGACCCTGGCGTCGGCGGTTTACGCGAGGCTGTCATACTGGTCGCCGATGGCCGCTGTTACGTGGGCCCCGACAACGGCCTGCTGTCGGTGGTCGCGCAGCGCGCAGCGGCCTGCGCGTACTGGCGCATCACCTGGCGGCCGCAGGAACTGTCTGCCTCCTTTCACGGCCGCGATCTGTTCGCCCCCATCGCCGCGTTGATCGCCAGGGGCGCCTTCCCCGCCGAACGCCTCGCGCCGTCCATCGGACTTGGCGTTCGTGTGCCGCCGGAGGACTGCGCCGCCAATCAGGGCAGCGCCGCCGCGTTGCTGGGTTTGCGGGTGGGCGACACGGTCGCCCTGGCGCCATGAGCGGCGAACCCGGGCTCTACACCATTGGCCACGGCAGCCGCAGCCTGCTGGCCTTCCTGGACGTCCTCAAAGCCCACCGGATCGAATGCCTGGTCGACGTCCGGGCCTACCCGTCCTCCAAGCGGCACCCGCAGTTCCGGCGGGCCATGCTCGCCACGGCGCTCGCGCAGGCGGGCATCGTCTACGTCTGGGAAGGTGCCGCACTCGGCGGCATGCGCCGGCCCCGGCGCGACTCGCCGCATCTCGGACTGCGCGACGCAGCGTTTCGCGGGTTTGCCGACCACATGGCCTCCGCCCCCTTCAAACAGGCACTGGAAGCGCTGGCCGTCCGTGGGCGGGCCGCGCGCACGGCCTTCATGTGCGCCGAGACCCAACCCGCGCACTGCCACCGCGGCTTCATTGCGGATGCGTTGCTCGGGCGCGGCGTCACCGTCATGCATCTGGTCGCCGTGGACGATGTGCGCCCGCACGTGCTGCATGGGGCGGCGCGGCCCGTCGCGGACGGCCTCGTCTACGACCGCGCCGTGCAGATGCCGCTCGGCTATTAGCCACGCGCCTTTCCGGCGCGGCATGCCGACCGCCGGGGGTTTGTATACACTTCGGTTTCAACGGCAGTACCAGCCACGCGACGATGGCGGATGCCGCAGACCCTTAAACCGGAGGAGAACGGCATGAGTGTGCGGAATCTGTCGTGGCGGCTGCTGGGCTGTAGTCTGGCGCTGACTGGCTGGACAGGATTGGGAACCGGCGGCGCTCTAGCCGCCGATGCTTTCCCCATCAAGACCATACGCTGGATCGTCCCCTATCCGCCAGCGGGCACGACGGACATCCTCGCGCGCATCCTCGCGCAGCGGATGAGCGAGACCATCGGCCAGCAGGTGGTGGTGGACAACCGGCCGGGCGCCGGCAACAACATCGGCACCGAGATTGCCATCCGCTCCAACCCGGATGGATACACGATCTTTCTCGTCAATCCCGCGAACGCGATCAACGCGACCCTCTACCCGAAGCTGCCCTTCGATTTCCTGCGCGACATGGCGCCGGCCGGGGGTATCGTGCGGGTGCCCAATGTAATGGAAGTCACCATGTCGCTGCCGGTGAAATCGATTCCGGAATTCATCGCTCACGCGAAGAAGACCCCGGGAAAGGTGATCCTTGCGTCGTCCGGCGCCGGCACTTCGGTGCACCTGTCGGGTGAGCTCTTCAAGATGATGACGGGTACCGATCTCACGCATGTTCCGTACAAGGGGGCGGGTCCCGCGCTCATCGACCTTATCGGCGGGCAGGTCCACGTGATGTTCGACAACATGCCCTCGTCCATCGAGCACATCCGCAACGGCAAGCTGCGTGCGCTGGGCGTCACGACGGCCAAACGCTCCGCGCTACTACCGGACGTGCCAACGGTCGCCGAATCGGTGCCCGGCTACGAGGCGAGCGCCTGGTTCGGCA
>CAZXNF010000277.1:3008-3656 GCA_964641785.1 uncultured Streptomycetaceae bacterium
GCCCGAACCCACGTTCGACCACGCAGCGAGCGAGCCAGAGATCGTCGCGCGGCTCAACCGCGAGATGAATAACGCCATTGCGGATCCCAAGGTGAGGGCGCGACTGACGGATCTCGGCGGCGACAGCATCGCGGGCACACCCGCGGAGTTCTGGAAGGTCCACGCGGAGGAAACCGCGAAATGGGCCAAGGTCGTCAAGGCCTCCGGCGCGAGGGTCGAGTAGCGCGTCAGGCGGCGGTGTAGAGAGGGCGTGCTAATGCCAGCGCTGCGGCACACGCGCGATGCGGCTCACGTCGTAGCCCTGCGCGCCCGCGAACGCGACGAGTCGTTCGTAGGCGGCGTCTGAAATCGCGGGCGTTCGCGCCATGATCCAGAGGTAATCCCGCTGCTGCCGGCCGATGATGGTCTGCGAATAATCCGCGGCCAGATAGATGATCCGGCAGTCGGCCTTGAACGGCCACACGAACTGCATGCCCCACCGGGCGTTCGTCTGCCGGTCGACGACGTATCCGCGCGGGGTGTAGCGCTTTTCCGGGCCGTCGAAGGCATCGGCCCGGAAGGTGAAGGTGGTCGCGATCGTGCCGTCGGAATCGAGGCGGTACGATTCCACCGCATTGTGGGCGCCTCTTTCCACGAATGTCGGAATGT
>CAZXNF010000277.1:3666-5329 GCA_964641785.1 uncultured Streptomycetaceae bacterium
AGCCCGCCAGGAGCCACACGCAGACGGGTAGGGCGATGCGGAATGTGCGGTTCATGCGGGTGTGGCCTATTCCAGGCGGTATCGCAGCCGCCGGCCACCGCCGACCGTTGACTCCAGGCCCAGCCACTCTCCGGCAGCCGAATACCAGAGGTCGATCGGCTGGGGCGGGCCCGACACCTGGTAGCGTCGTGCCAGCACCGGAGCCCCGCGTACGGCGATCGTCTCTTCGCCCACTGCGGTGATCTTCACCGGCGTCGTTTCGCCTGTCTGGGTGTTGAGCAGGCGGCCCTGTTTCAGCATTTCCGGGTTCCAGTAGGCGAAGGTCATGGCACAGCCGTCGAGGACGGTGCGCCGGCTGCCGTCGGTCACAATCAAACGTTCGCCGCCCTGGGTGGTTTCCAGCGTGCCATCGACGGCGTTCTTTTTGCCGTCATCGTTCGTGCGCGCAGTCAGCCCGGCGAGGCAGTTGCCCCGCCAGCGTTCCTGCGCGTCATGGAGGTAGCGGTAGGCGGTAATGAACGCGATCTTCACCGCGAAGCGCGCCTCGCTGGTCAGCACCCGTTCGCCGCCGTCTTCGCGCAGCGTGAAGCGGTGCTTGCCGATCTCGGCGTCGTCGAGGAACACGCGGAAGTTCCACGTCTGCGCAGGGACTGCGGGCGCTGCCGCCGCCGCGGGCATGGTAAGTGCCAGCAGCAGGGCCGCGAAGCCTTTCCGGCGCGTCATTGCCGCGGGATCCACGGGATGAAGGCACTCGTACGGGCGATATAGTCTCGATACGCGGGCCGTTGCTCCAGATCCTTCTCCAGCAGCGTCACCCCGGAAACCTTCAGCAGCAGGAAGGTCATCAGCAGCGGCGAAAACACCGTCCACCAGCCGCCGGCCGCGCACGCGGCGAGATAGACGCCCCACCAGATGCAGCATTCGCCGAAGTAGTTCGGATGCCGCGAGTAGCGCCACAGGCCGCGGTCCATCACCTGGCCGCGGTTGGCGGGATCGCCCTTGAAGCGCGCGAGTTGCGCATCGGCAACTGTTTCGAAGACGAGACCGAAAGCGAGCAGCAGAAGTCCGGCTGTATCCAGCCACTGCAAGGGGCGGCCGCTGGCGCCGGCCACGACCACCGGTGCCGCCACCACACAGGCGAGTACCGCCTGCAGGCCGAACACCAGATACAGGCTCTTCAGCCAGAAGCGGGGCTCATTGCGGGCGCGGATCGCCTGATAGCGCCGGTCCTCAGGCTCGCCCCGGTTGCGCCACATGATGTGCGCCGAAAGCCGGACGGCCCACAGCGCCACCGCCGCAAGTAGCCAGCCGGCTCGCGGACCGGCGGCTGGCAGGGCGGCGAGCCCCGCGGCGGCGGCGGCCCAGATCAGCGGTCCCCACAGGCTGTCCACGATGCTCACATCGCGTTTGGCGACGCTGACGGCCCAAGTAACCGTGCCCAGCGCCAGCGCGGCGCCCAGGCCCCATAGCGCGGCCATCCCCAGGGATGCCCAGTCCATCACCGCGTTGCTCCGTAGTCATTGTAGCCGTCATAGCGCCGGGCGAGCCGCAGGATCGCCGGCAGGATCAGGGCCCAGCCCAGCGCCAGCGCGCCCAGCATGAGCGGCGGTTCAACGAAGGTCGCCGCGCCCAGCTCCACGCCCGCCCAGTAGGAGAGGGGGCT
>CAZXNF010000278.1:0-5327 GCA_964641785.1 uncultured Streptomycetaceae bacterium
TGAACTGCCCGCTGCCGGGCGCTGCGAACTGGGAGAGGGTTGCGCCCGTCAGCAGCGAGACCATCGCCACCGGGCCGGTGGCGAGCTGCCGGGAGGAGCCCCACAGCGCGGCCACCGCCACCGGCAAGAACGCGGCGTAGAGGCCGTAGTAGGGGGGCAAACCCGCAAGTTGGGCGTACGCCATCGACTGGGGGATGAGCACGAGCGCGACGGTGACGCCCGCCACGGTATCCGCGCGCAGCGTTGCCGCGGACAGCGGAAACCAGTCGAGAAAAGGAAAAATGCGGCGGATGACTGACACTCGGTCAATCATAGCATCCGCCACGCGGGCGCCAGCCTTGGACGGCGGCCGTCCGCCGTGTCGGGCGTGCGGCGTCCCGCATGCGATCCACCGGACGACGGGCAGGCAGTCATCGCGACTGGCGGGCTCGGGTATAATCCGCACTGCTTTGTCCTTTCCACAGGATGTTTACCGATGAGACTGTTTCCCCTGATCGTCGGCAGCCTCGCGTTGGTGGCGGGTTCCGCTGCCCTCGCTGCGGACGGCAAGATCGACGCCGGCCGCCAGAAGAATTCCATGTGCGTTGGCTGCCACGGCATTCCCGACTACAAGACGGCCTATCCGGTGGTGTATTCGGTGCCGCGCATCGGCGGCCAACATGCCAAGTATCTCGCCAGCGCCCTCGCTGCCTACAAGAGCGGCGACCGCAAGCACCCGACCATGCGCGCCATCGCCGCCAGCCTGTCCGAACAGGACATGGCGGACCTCGCGGCGTATTACGCCGCGCAGGGCCCCACCCGGACCGCGGCAAAATGAGCGGAGACCTGATGAAGAAAATCGTACTGATCGCGGCATGTCTGCTCTGGACCGGCGGTACCGCATGGGCGGCTGGCTCGCCGAAAGCAGGCAAGGAAAAGGCCGCCACCTGCGCGGCTTGTCATGGCGCCGATGGCAACAGCCAGGATCCGGCCAATCCGCGGCTTGCCGGCCAGCATCGCGACTACCTCGCCAAGGCGCTGCGCGACTACAAGAGCGGCGCCCGGAAGAATGCGGTCATGAGCGCAATGGCCGCGAACCTGTCCAAGCAGGACATCGCCGACCTCGCGGCGTACTACGCGTCGCTTCCCCCGGTGGTGGTGACGCAGCGCTAGTCTTCCCATCACGCCATAAAAAAACCCGGCCAGTGCCGGGTTTTTTGTTGCGTGATGGGCGGGATTGGAGATTAGAGACCAGCATCTGTGCGGTAGCGGCCTCGCTCCCAATGCCCAATGCCGAATCCCGCCTTATCCTCACTCCGCCAGCAGGTCGCGCACGTATTCGCCGATCGCCAGTGAGGAGGTGAGCCCCGGCGATTCGATGCC
The DNA here is from genome assembly GCA_964641785.1 of uncultured Streptomycetaceae bacterium. Lineage (GTDB taxonomy): Bacteria > Pseudomonadota > Gammaproteobacteria > Burkholderiales > SG8-41 > CAZXNF01. Next base: position 1,363 of record CAZXNF010000278.1, read on the forward strand.
GTAGAGGTTTACCAGGCCGGGCACCGCGTGGTCCCGCGGGCCCTGGATCAGGAAATCGGGGGCGGGGCTGTCGGGCCCATGGATCTTGGGCCGGATGCCGGTGTAGCCGGGCTGGAGCTGGCCGTCCTGGAGGCCGGGGTAGTAATGGCGGATCGCGTCGTAGAACGCCTGCCTGCGCGATTCGTCGAAGGTATAGTCGACGCGGTCGAGCCATTTGAAATCGGGCCCGAACTTGCAGCGGCCGCCGAGATCGATGGTGACGTGCACGCCGAGCCAGCTGTTCTGCGCGCGCGCCACTGGATAAACCAGGTGCTTGAAGGGCGTCTTGCCAGACAGCGTGTAGTAATGGCCGATCGCGTAAAAGGTCGGCGGGATGCTGGGCGCAGGAATGCCTTCGATGGTGCGCGCCATTGCCTGCGCGTGCAGGCCGGCGGCGTTGATGACGGTGCGGGCGCGCACGGTCATCACCGAGGCGCCACCGACCTCCAACTCGATGCCGTCAGCAGTAACGCGCCCGGACTTGACCGGGCTGTCGAGCGCGAGCATCGCGCCGTGCGCCTCTGCTTCCCCGAGGTAAGCCAGCATCAGGCCGTGGCTGTCGATGATGCCGGTGGAGGGCGACAGGAAGCCCGCTGTAGCGCGCACTTCGGGCTCGAGCGCTGCCAGTTCATCGCGGTTGAGCATGCGCAGGTCGTCGACGCCGTTGGCGACCGCCTGATCCCAGTATTTCTTCAGCCCGGGCACCTGGTCTTCGTCGGAAGCGACGATAACCTTGCCGATCTTCCGGTGGTTGACCTGGTGGTCCGCGCAGTAACCGTAGAGTGCCTTGCGGCTCGCCACGCACAGCTTCGCCTTGAGCGAGCCGGTCGGGTAGTAGATGCCGGCGTGCATGACTTCCGAATTGCGCGAACTCGTCTGCGTGCCGATGTCGGACTCGGCTTCGAGAATGACGACTTCACGCCCGGCCAGCGCGAGGGCGCGTGCGCAGCCGAGGCCGACGACGCCGGCGCCGATGACGACGCAATCAACAGTTTCCATGGAGGATGCAGGCGGCGCAGCTAAACTGCGCATCGTGAAAAGCCGCGATTCTACCGAACTTGCCTGGTCACCCGAGCCGCTGGCGGCGTCGCCCATGCTGTCGTTCCTCGCGCCGCTCGCGGCGGTGCTGCCGCGGGAACGCTGGCCAGCCTGCGCCGACTTCAATGCCGCGTTCGCGGCACGCGCCGGCGTGCGGTTCGTGCCGCCGCCGCTCCACGGCGACGATGGCCTCGATTACGAGGCGCGGGTGGCGGCGCGCGGCGAGGTGGCCACGCGCGAGGGCAGCTGGCACGACCTGTTCAATGCACTGATGTGGGCGGCATTTCCGCGGGCGAAGCGAGCACTGAGCGAGCGCCACGCCGCGGGCCGCGGGCATCAGCCCGTTGCCGGTACGCGGGGGGCGGCGCGCGACGCCGCGACGGTGCTGGATGAAAGCGGCGTCATCGTCGCCTGCGCGAACCCCGCGCTGGCTGCATTGCTGCGCGGGTTCCAGTGGCGGGAACTGTTCGTGGCGCAGCGCGCCGCCGTCCTGCGGGATCTGCGCTGCCTGATGTTCGGCCACGCGCTGGCGGAGAAGGCGCTGACCCCGTACGTGGGCATGACCGGTCATGCGGTGATCCTGGCCGTGCCGGAGTCCGTGCTGGCCGTGGACGGGGAAATCCTGGCGAACGCGCTGGACGAGCATCTGGCCGCGTGGCTGGCCGATCCGGCGACGCTCGCGTCGCCGCGCGACTTGCAACCCTTGCCGGTGCTGGGCGTGCCGGGCTGGTGGCCGGCGAACGAAGATCCGGCGTTCTACGACAACGCGGAGTATTTCAGGCCGGGACGGCGGCGCTGAGGTGTGCCGAGGCTGGCGCCGGACGGTCGAAGAAGCCGCGCGTTTCGAACACCGACGCCGCGAAGGATTTTCCATTGACCCGCAGATTGCGCTTCAACGCGAGGTCGAAGAGCAGCGGGTTGTGCCGCCGCACCTCCGACAGCACTCGCGCGGCTTCCGGGGTAACGAATTTGTTCGCGACCATGTACTCGAGCGAGAACAGCGGCATCACCCCCGGCAGCGGATAGTCGGAGCCGTTGAGCAGCCGCGGATGCCATTCCGTGCGCTCCACGACCGCGGCCAGTGCTTCACCGGCGCGATTCAGCTGGGTCATCGCGGAGATGTCGCCGAACAGCAGCTTCTCGTAACGCGCATCCTCCATCAGACGCGTGAACAGGCTGAAGCTTAGGACCATGGGGCCGTTGGGCCCGCGGTCGAGGTCGACGTCTTCGCCCAGTGACGCGCAGTGCGCGATCACCACCCGCACGCCGTGGTCGAGTGGGCGGCGAAACTTGAGCGGGTTGCCGAGGTGCTGGTGGCCTTCGCCGCGCACGGCGCGTTCCATCCCGCCGTGCGCGATCAGCGGTAGATCCAGGCGTTTCAGGGCTGCGTAGAAAGGATCGCAGCGCGGCGAGGAGGGATCGATGCCCATCGCCGCCGGCAGCCATTTGACGGCGCGAGCGCCGCTTTTTTTGGCGGCTTCCAGCGCCGCCACGCTGTCGGTGCGGTAGGGATGCACCGAGGCCGCCCATTCGAAATAATCCGGATGGGCGTGCGCGACGCTCGCCGCATAGGCGTTCGGCGTGAAAAACGTCGAGTCCTCCGCCGCGACCGTGCCGTCGGGGCGGACATGGTGGTCGAAGGCGAGGAGCATGACCTTCATGCCGGGGCGCATGCCTTCGACCAGGTTGAGCAGACGGTCGACGAAGCTGGCATCCACCCGGCCCGGATCCCGGTGCGCGCAGGAGGCGTTAAGGAAGAACAGGCGCTGCGCGTACTCGAAGGGGTTCAGCCAGCTTTCCATCCGCGGGTTGACCCACACGCCGCTGCCGGAGTCGCCGGTGCCGATGAGGTGCGCGTGGCAGTCCCACACGCGCGCCGGATCGAGGCCGGCCCACGTGGCCTGCATGACTTCGTGATCTGCGAGCGGCGAGGGGAGTGCTGCGCGGCAGGGGTTGACGAGGCCCTCGTCGGGCCACTTGCGCCAGGCGGCGACGGCGGCCGCGCCGAGCACGACGCTACCGGCGGCGAGCAGGCGCCGCCGGCGGCTATTGATGCGGGAGCGTGGCATGCGGACGGCCCCGGTCAGGGCCGCAGGAGCGGGTCCTTGACGGCGCCCAGCACGTTCAGCGCGCCCCGCGCGACGATCACGGACTTCGACCCCACTTCCGCCGTCACCCGGCCGCTAAGCTCAGAGTCGTTGCCGACATTGACGGCGCCGGCGGCACTCATGGGGCCCGAGAGCATCTGCAACTGACGGTAGGCGATGCGGCCATTGGCCACGAGGACTTCGCCCCGCAATTCGTTGAACGAGGTCTTGCCGCCGCGGGTGCCGTTGGGGCTGGGCGACTGCACCGCGCGCAACAGGTCGACGTTGTTCAGGTTGCCGCGGCTCACCACGAAGCTGCCGTTGAGGCGGGGCTCGGTGAAGACATCGACGACGGACGCCCCCAGCATCGAGAGCTGTCCCTGCAGGTCGAGCGTCCCGGTGATCTCGAAGGAACGCGCGAACAGGCTCACGAATGCCCCCGCATTGGCGCCCTTCAGGCGGAAGTCGCTCTCGAAGAGGGCCTTGTCGCCCCAGCTTGCACGCAAGGAACCCTCCAGCGCGCCGCCGGCGAAGCGTCCTTCCACCTTGGCGGCGGTGAAGGTCGAGGCGGTGAGCACACCCGTGCCGGAAAGTTCGTCGAAGTTGAAGACCGGGCCCACCGGGAAAGCCATGTCGCGGAGGTTGAACTTGACCTGCGTGCCGGGGCCTTCGCGGGACGGCGTGAACTCGATGCTGCCCTTTCCCGAGCTGAGGACGGCTTTCTCGAACACGCCGCCCACGGTGTAGGTGATGTTGGCTTCGAACGTCGGCACGTCGAACCCGCGGCCCGCGATCTTGACC
>CAZXNF010000279.1:0-3290 GCA_964641785.1 uncultured Streptomycetaceae bacterium
CAACAACACCATCGGCGGCCACCCGTCGGTGCCGATCCTGCCCGCGCTGTTCGCGCTGGCCGATGCCCGCGGCGCCAGCGGCCAGGCCTTCATCGCTGCCTATGTCGTCGGCTTCGAGACCGAAACGCGCATCGCGCGCGGCGTGCACTTTCACCATTACGAAAAAGGCTGGCACCCGACCGCCACGCTGGGCGTGTTTGGCGCCGCCGCCGCGTGTTCGCGCCTGCTGGGTCTCGACGCGGAACGCACCGCCATCGCGCTCGCCATCGCCGCCTCCTTCGCCTCGGGCATCAAGGCCAACTTCGGCACCATGGTCAAACCGCTGCACGTCGGTCACAGCACCCGCAATGGCCTGCTCGCGGCCCTGCTCGCCGAAAACGGTTACACGGCGAACGCCGGCGCCTTCGAGCACCCGCAGGGCTTCCTGGAGCTGTTCAACGGCGCAGGAAACTACGACGCGGCGAAGATCACCGAACGCTGGGCCGATCCGCTCGACATCATCCGGCCCGGCATCGCGATCAAGCAATACCCCTGCTGCGGCAGCACGCATCCGGCACTCGATGCCATGCTCGAACTGCGGCGCAAGCACGGCCTCAAGGCCGCCGACGTGGCGAAGATCGAGGCCTGGATCCACGCCCGCCGCCTCGCCCACACCAATCGCCCGAACCCCAACAGCGACCTCGACGCCAAGTTCAGCCTCCAGCACTGCCTGGTGCGCGCGCTGCTCGACGGCAAGGTGGAGATCGGCCAGTTCGAGCACGCCGCCTACCGGGCGGCCGAAGTGCAGGCGCTGCTGCCGAAAGTGCAGGTCGCGCCCTACGACGCCAGCCAGTTCGACATGACGAACCACTTCGCCGGCGAAGTCCGCGTGACCCTCACCGACGGCCGCGTGCTGACGGAAAAAGTCGATCAGCCGCTCGGCCGCACTTCCGGCAACCCGCTGCCCGCGGAACGCCTGAAGGACAAGTTCGACAACTGCGCCTTGCGGGTGCTGCCGCCGCCCGTGGTCGCCAATCTCTACACGCTGATCCAGGGCCTGGAACGCCTGGCCGACGTGCGCGAACTGACCACGGCGATGGCCCCCGGCCCGATACCGGCCCAGGCCGCCCGCGCCTGAACTTTATTTCGCAACCCCCTATCGTGCTCTACGTAACCTAGTTGGTTCGCACGATCCCTCACCCCCAACCCTCCCAAAGGGCGAGGGGAGCATTCAGTGAAACCGGACTATCGCCCGCTTTCGCATTTTCAGATGGAAGGAATCGCAGCAAATGAAAGAATACGATGTTGTTGTCGTCGGCAAAGGCAACGCCGCTCTGTGCGCCGCGCTAGCCGCCCGTGACGTGGGCGGCAGCGTGGCGGTACTGGAGGCGGCCTCCGAGGAGGAACACGGCGGCAACAGCCGCTTTGCGGGCGGCGTCATGCGCTTCGCCTACCGTTCCGTCGAGGACCTGCGCCGCGTCACCGACATCAGCGACGAAGAGGTCGCCAACAGCGATTTCGGCACCAACACGCGCGAAAACTTTCTCGACGTCCTGTACAACCTGACGAGCTTCCGCACCGATCCCGACCTCTCCGAGACCCTCGTCGACCAGAGCCTCGACGTCATGGCGTGGCTGCGCGCCAAGGGCGCCCGTTTCATCCTCAACCACGGCCGGCAGTCGGGCATGATCAACGGCAAGCGCGTGTACTTCGGCAACATGCCGATCGAGGTCAACGGTGGCGGCGCGGGCCTGGTGCAGTATCTCGACGCCTCCGCAAAGAAGGCCGGCATCGACGTGTTCTACGACACCCGCGCCACCTCGCTCGTGTACGACGGTGCGCGTGTGTCGGGCATCAACGCCGAACAGAATGGCCAGCCGATCGTGTTCCGCGCGCGGTCCGTGGTGCTCGCCTGCGGCGGCTTCGAGGCCAACCCCGAGATGCGCACGCGCTACCTCGGCCCCGGCTGGGAGCTTGCCAAGGTGCGCGGCAGCCGCTTCAACATGGGCGACGGACTCAAGATGGCGCTCGACATCGGGGCGGCGCCCTACGGCAACTGGTCGGGCTGCCACGCCACCGGCTGGGACCGCTACGCGCCGGAGTTCGGCGACGTCAGCGTCGGCGACCAGTTCCAGAAGCACAGCTACCTCTTCGGCCTGCTCATCAACGCCGACGGCAAGCGTTTCGTGGACGAGGGCCTCGACTTCCACTCCTTCACCTACGCCAAGTATGGCGGCGAGGTGCTGAAGCAGCCCGGGCAGTTCGCCTGGCAGGTGTTCGACTCGAAGGTGAAGAACCTGCTGCGCTCGGAGTACCGCATCAAGTTCGTGACCAAGGTATCGGCGAACACGCTGGAGGAACTCGCGACGCAGCTCGAAGGTGTGAATCCGGAAGGCTTCCTCAAGACGGTGCGCGAGTACAACGCGGCCGTGAAGAAGGACGTGCCCTTCAACCATACCGTCAAGGACGGCAAGGGCACCGTCGGCATCGAGCCGCCGAAGTCCAACTGGGCGCAGGTGCTCGACGCGCCGCCCTACGACGCCTACGCGACCACCTGCGGGATCACGTTCACCTTCGGCGGACTGCGCGTGGACACGGGCACCTGCCAGGTGCTGAACGTCCACCTGAAGCCGATCCAGGGGCTCTACACCTGCGGCGAAATGCTGGGCGGGCTGTTCTACTTCAACTACCCGAGCGGCACCGGGCTGGTCTCCGGCGCCGTGTTCGGCCGCAAGGCGGGCACCTCCGCCGGCCTCGCCGCCAAGGGTTGACCGGACGTCCGCTGCGGTCGGCGTATCATGCCGCCCGCGGCGGCCCGCCCTTCGATCGCCGCCAACCTCACCCTTTGCGCAGGTCCCGCTCCGGAGCACCCGATGTCCCACGAAGCCACCACCGACAATCCCTACACGCGCGGCATCGCGCAATTCGTTTCCGGCCTGACCTACGACAAGGTCCCGCCGGAGGTCCTCTCCCGCCTCAAGCTCCTGATGCTGGATTCCCTCGGCTGCGCGCTCTATGGCGCCGACCTGCCGTGGACCCGCATGCTCCAGAACACGCTGTCCACGGTGGACACCACGCGGGCCTGCGCCGTATGGGGCACGGACAAAAAACTGTCCGCCCCGCACGCCGCGCTGGTCAACGGCACGCAGGTGCAGGGCTTCGAACTGGACGACGTGCACCGCGCAGGCGTGCTGCACGTCGGCGCGGTGGTGCTGCCGGCGCTCATCCCGCTCACCGAAATGAAAGCCGGCATGAGCGGCAAGGAATTCCTCGCCGCCGCCGTGGCCGGTTATGAAATCGGCCCGCGCGTC
>CAZXNF010000279.1:3300-4491 GCA_964641785.1 uncultured Streptomycetaceae bacterium
GGGCCGGCGCATATCGCGTCCGGCTGGCACTCCGGCGCGACGCTGGGCGTCTTCTCCGCCGCCGCCGGCGCCGCCCGCGGCCTGAAGCTCGACACCGACAAAACCGTGCATGCCCTCGGCATCGCCGGCACCCAGGCCGCCGGTCTCATGGCGGCCCAGTACGGCGCCATGGTGAAACGCATGCATGCCGGCCGCTCGTCGCAGAGCGGCCTCTACGGCGCGCTGTTCGCCGAGGCCGGCTTCACCGGCATCGTCAACGTGCTGGAGTCCGAATACGGCGGCTTCTGCACCACGCTGTCGCAGTCGCAGGACAAGTTCGACCTCAAGGAACTCACCGCCGGCTTCGGCAGCGTCTGGCAGATCATGGGCGTCGCGCTCAAGTTCTACTCCTGCGTGGGCAGCAACCACACCACGCTCGATGCCATCCGCGAAATGCAGGCGGAGCGCCCGTTCGGCGCCGATGATGTGAAGAAGATCGTCGTTCACGGCTCGCAAGTGACGATGGACCACGTGGGCTGGAAGTACGTGCCGCAGGGCCTGACCTCGGCGCAGCTCAACCTCCCCTATTGCGTCGCCACGTTTCTCCTGGAAGGCGACTGCTTCGTGGATCAGTTCACCGAGGACAAGGTTGCCGATCCGGTGCGCATGAAGCACGCGGAGAAGGTGCAGGTGGCGCACGATGCCGCCATCACCGCGCTGGGGGCCAAGTTCCGCCACAAGGTCCGCGTCGAGTTCTTCCTCAACGACGGCACGCGCATGGAACGCACCGTCGAATCCGGCCGCGGCAGCGAGCACAAGTTCGCCTCCGAGGCTGACGTCGTCGCCAAGTTCGAGAAGCTCGCGGCCAAGGCCCTGCCCAAGTCGCAGGCGGCCGAACTGTGCGAGGCGATGCTGACTCTCGAAAAACTGCCGGACGCCGCGCGGATCGCGCAGTTGTTGGCGAGGAGGTAAACATGTTCTCCCGCGCACTGATGGCCCTCCTGCCGGTGCTGCCGATGACGGCGGCCGCCGCGGAGCCGTCGTTCCCGACGCGCCCCGTGCGGCTGATCGTGCCGCTCGCGCCGGGCGGCGGCATGGACATCACCGCGCGCGGCGTCGCGCTGAAGATGAACGACGTGCTGGGCCAGAACATGGTGGTGGACAACCGCCCGGGCGGCGGCGGCAGCATCGGGGCGGAGCTCACGAGGGGCG
>CAZXNF010000279.1:4501-5323 GCA_964641785.1 uncultured Streptomycetaceae bacterium
TTGCTGTCCGCGGCCCTGTACGATCCCGTACGCGATTTCGCGGCGGTCTCGCAGGTGAGCGGCCAGCCCTACGTGCTCGTGATCAACCCCGCGGTGCCGGCGCGGACGACGGCGGAGTTCATTGCCCATGCCAAGGCCAATCCCGGCAAGCTCAACTTCTCGTCTTCCGGGACCGGCAGCCTGATCCACCTGACGGGCGAACTGTTCAACAGCAAGGCGGGCGTGAAGCTCGTGCACATTCCGTACAAGGGGATCGCCGCCTCCTATCCCGACCTGTTCTCCGGGCAGATCCAGCTCACCTTCGCGAGCATCATCTCGGCCACCCCGCACGTGAAGAACGGCAAGCTGCGCGCACTCGGCGTCACCAGCCGCGCGCGCGCGAAAAGCATGCCGGAACTGCCGACCTTCGCGGAGTCCGGTGTGACCGGCTTCGACGTTTCGAACTGGTACGGCATCGTGGCCCCGGCGGGCACCCCGCGCGCGGTCATCGAGCGCGTCGCCAGCGCCACGGCGGCGGTGCTGGCCCAGCCGGAAGTCATCGCGCGCATGGCCGGCGACGGCTCCGAACCCATCGGCAGCACGCCGGCCGATTTCACCGCCCTCATCAAGACCGACTACGCCCGGTGGAGCGCGGTCATCAAGCAGGCGGGCATCAAGGGCGAATAGCCGCGCGCCGACCGAGGAGTCATCGACATGATCAACCCCCTGACCCGACGCGCGGCGCTGCTGCTGGCGCCCGTCGCCCTGCTGACCGCAGCGCCCGGCTCGGCGCAGCCCCCCGCGCCCCGCGCAGGGCCAGGTTATCCCGAGCGCCCGATCCGC
>CAZXNF010000280.1:0-5308 GCA_964641785.1 uncultured Streptomycetaceae bacterium
CTCTTGGCCATGCCCGGGTACATGTCGGTGTACTCGTGCGTTTCACCCGCCACGGCGGCCTTCAGGTTCAGGCGGCTGGAACCGATCGGCAGCCCGGTGGCCGGATCACCCACGACTTCCAGGTACTCGAGATGCCCATGCGCATGGCCCGTTTCGCCTTCCGCAGTCGAACGGAACAGCGCCGCGACGTCGTTCTGGCCTTCCACATCGGCCTTGCTTGCGAAGTACAGGTAGCGGCGGTTCGCCTGCGACTCGCCGGCGAATGCCGCTTTCAGATTGTCTTCGGTCTTGGATCCCTTGAGTTGCATGAGACGCTCCTGTGACGCGTTGGTCGTTGGGTTGCCCATCCCGCCGGGGCTGACGCAGGCGAGGCGGCTTTCTTGCACTACTCCTGCAGGGCGGCATGGCAGCAAGGCTCGCCACCATCCAGGAACAGCCCTCGTCCCGCCACCGTAAACAGCGTTTAGACTTGATCTAATCAGTGAACCAAGTATAGAAGTCGCTCTTCGCGGCTGTCAAGAAATCACCTCGCCGACCGCCTGCGCGATCCGGGTCAGGCGGGATCCCGGGCACTCGCCGGCTTCGCCGATACCGGCGTCTTGGGCCGCCGGTCGCGGCCCAGAAAGGGTGCGAGCTCGGTCAGGGCGAGGGTATAGACATCCCGCTTGAATTCGATCACCGCCTCGAGCGGCACCCAGTAGGCGTGCCAGCGCCAGGCGTCGAACTCCGGCTTCTCGCAGGATCGCAGCGATACATCGTTGTCGCGCCCGACCAGCCGCAGCAGATACCAGATCTGCTTCTGGCCGCGATAATTGCCCCGCCATTCACGCCGGATCCACTGCTCGGGAACGTCGTAGCGCAGCCACTCGCGGGTGCGCCCGAGGATGCGCACGTGCGCCGGCTCCAGCCCGACTTCCTCCTTCAGTTCGCGGTACATGGCCCGTTCCGGCGTTTCGCCCCGCTTGATGCCGCCCTGCGGGAACTGCCAGGAATGCTCGTGCACGCGCTTGCCCCAGAACACCTCGTTCCGGTGATTGCAGATCACGATGCCGACGTTGGGGCGATAACCGTCTTTGTCGATCATCCTGAATGTCCTTGTTTCCCCAACCCATCCTTGAATGCAAAAATTTTTCCACATTTCCCCCGCGATGGAAAGCGCGGCAGTGCCTACACCAGCAGCCGGTCGGCGTTATGCGGGTTCATTTTCGCGAGGCGGGCCACAAATCCGGCGAAACCCAGATCAAACCGGGCATCCAGCAACTGGGCGCGCTCGTTCAGGGCGCGCCAGTCCGGTTCACCGGCCCCGCCCGGCAGCGCGAACACGATCACGTTCCCGGCCTTGCCGTCGGGCAGGCAGACCGCGCGGCCACCAAAGGCCTCGCCGATCAGCCGCAGACAGTCATGGAAGGCACGGTCGTCGCCCCACAGGTTGACGACCAGCACCCCGCCCGGCTTCAGCCGCGCCCGGCAGTCGCGGTAGAACTTCAGCGTGGCCACCTCCTCGGCCTGCGCCTCGGCGCCGTAGCCGTCGACCATCACGACGTCCCAGGACCGCGATGCATCGACCACGTATTCCGCCGCGTCGCTGACCACCACCTGCAGCCGCGCGTCGTTGGGCGGCAGCTGAAAGCAGTGGCGCGCGATGGTCACGACCTGCGGATTGATCTCGATCGCCGTGACCCGCGTCTCGGGGAATTGCCGGTGAAAGAACTTCGCCAGCGACCCGCCGCCCAGCCCGACCAGCAGCACGGACGACGGCGGCTCGCGGAACAGCAGGAAACCCATCATGCAGCGGGTGTAGGCCACTTCCAGGTCGTACGGGCGGGCGATGCGCATGGCGCTCTGCACCGTCTCGCTGCCGATATGCAGCTGGCGCACGCCGAACTTTTCGCTGACGTAGACGGTTTCTTCGTCGGTTTCAGGCTTGCGGACGCGCCACGCCTTGAGGAATCGCATGTCGTTGATGTTTCTGGATTGCGGAGGGGCTTCGGTAGAATAGCGGCTTTTCGCCGGAAGTGGTCATGCGCGTTTCGCAGTTTTTTCTGCCGACCCTGAAGGAAGCGCCCGCCGAAGCGGAGCTGGTCAGCCACAAGCTCATGCTGCGCGCCGGGCTGATCCGGCGGCTCGGCAGCGGTCTGTACACCTGGCTGCCGCTGGGCCTGCGCGTGCTGCGCAAGGTCGAGCATATCGTGCGCGAGGAGATGAACCGCGCGGGCGCGATCGAACTGTCCATGCCCTGCGTGACCCCCGCCGAACTGTGGCGGGAGACCGGCCGCTGGGAGGCCTTCGGCCCACAGATGCTGCGCATCAAGGACCGCCACGACCGCGATTTCCTGTTCGGCCCGACCCACGAAGAGGTCGTCACCGACATCGTGCGCCGCGAGATCAAGAGCTACCGCCAGCTGCCCTTGAACCTGTACCAGATCCAGAACAAGTTCCGCGACGAAATCCGGCCGCGTTTCGGCGTCATGCGCGGGCGCGAGTTCCTGATGAAGGATGCCTACTCCTTCCACACGGATGCGGCGAGCCTCGAAGTCACCTACCGCGCCATGGTTGACGCCTATGCGCGCATTTTCACGCGGCTGGGCCTGCAGTTCCGCGCGGTGTCCGCCGATACCGGCGCCATCGGCGGCACGGGCTCACATGAGTTCCACGTGCTGGCGGACTCGGGCGAGGACGCCATCGCCTACTGCCCGCAATCGGATTACGCCGCCAACGTCGAACTCGCGGAGGCGCTGCCGGCCGTCCGGGAAGCGCCGGCGCCCGCGCAGTCCCTGGCCCGCATACCCACGCCCGGCTTGCGCACGATCGAAGGCCTGGTGAAGGCGGTCGGCGTGCCGGTCGAAAAGACGGTCAAGACTCTCGTGTACGAAGGCACGGATGGACTCGTCGCGCTGATCGTGCGCGGCGACCATCTCCTGAACGAGATCAAGGCGGGCAAACTCCCGGAGCTCGCCGCGCCGCTGCGCCCGGCGCAGGAGGAGGACGTGCGGCGCGTGTTCGGCGCCGGGTTCGGCTCGCTCGGTCCCCTGTTCAAGGCTGACCCTCCGACAGGACTGACCGTGGTCGTGGACCGGTCGGCTGCAGTCCTCAGCGACTTCTGCTGCGGCGCCAACGAGGACGGCTTCCACTACACCGGCGCCAACTGGGGACGCGACCTGCCCGCCCCTGCTCGCGTCGCGGATCTCCGCAACGCTGTGGCCGGCGATCCCAGCCCCGACGGCAAGGGCACGCTCGAACTCTGCCGTGGGATCGAAGTCGGCCACGTCTTCCAGCTGCGGACCAAGTACTCGCAGGCGATGGGCGCCACCTACCTCGACGAGAAAGGCGCCTCGCAGGTCATGGAGATGGGCTGCTACGGCATCGGCGTCTCGCGCATCGTCGCCGCCGCCATCGAGCAGAACAACGACGAGCGCGGCATCCTGTGGCCGCTGCCCATGGCGCCCTTCCAGGTCGCGATCGTGCCGATCGGCGCGGCCAAGAGCGAGGCGGTGCGCGCCGCCGCCGTCAAGCTGCATGACGACCTTGCCGCGGCCGGCATCGAGGTGCTGCTCGACGACCGCGACGAGCGCCCGGGCGTGATGTTTGCGGACATGGAACTGATCGGCATCCCCCACCGTATCGTGGTGGGCGAGCGCGGACTCAAGCAGGGCCAGCTCGAATACAAGGGCCGGCGCGATGCCGAGGCGGCGATGCTGACACCCGAAGCCGCTCTCGCCCGCGTGCGCGCCGCCGTCTGTGGCGGTGCGGTCTGAACCTCGACGCAGTATGCGGCGCCGCCAACTGATCCTCGGCGGCGGCGCGCTGGCGGCGCTGGCCATCGTGCCGTCGCGCGTGTGGGCCGGCGCGCAACTCTACGAGCCGCTGTCGGCGAGCGTGCAGGCCGTGCTCTACGAGGCCATCAGCGACCATGCCGCGCCGCACCTGGTGTTTCCCGACGAAGCGCAGGGCCGCGTCTGGTTCGCGGACATGTCGCAACGGCTCACCCGCAAGATTCCCAGTCCGGTGGAGCGGCAGGACTTCCTGGTCTCGGCGCAGTACGAAGCCAAGCGCGCCGGCCTGGACCCGCAACTGGTGCTGGGACTGATCCAGGTGGAGAGCAATTTCCGCAAGTACGCCGTGTCCCGCGCCGGTGCCCGCGGCTACATGCAGGTCATGCCGTTCTGGGCACGCCTGATCGGCAGGCCCAGCGACAACCTGTTCAGCCTGCGCACCAACCTGCGCTACGGCTGCGTGATCCTCCGGCATTACCTCGATATCGAGAACGGCAACGTGTTCCGTGCGCTCGGCCGCTACAACGGCAGTCTCGGACAGGCGGAGTATCCCAACCTGGTATTACGCGCATGGCAGGGGCAGTGGCAGTTCGCTGCGCAGGCGCCCCGCTCCGCGCCGGCCGTGACCGGCAGCAGCGCGGGGCGCTGACCCGAGACCTCACACCGCCCGCACGCGGGGCGGTGCTTCCGTATCCTGCGCCGCCCGCACCTCGGCGAACAAGGCCTCCAACGTCTGGCCCATCGCGTCGTCGAGCCGCCCGGCGAGTTTCGCGGCCAGGGCGTCCAGCGGATCCGCCCCGGATGCGGCCAGCGGGGTGAACACGAAGACGCGAAACACATCCCGTACCAGGATCAGCGACGCATCGCGCGTTTCCACCCAGCAGTCGCCCGCGGCGCGCGTGACCCATTGCAGGGCAGCCATCGTTTCCAGGATGCGTTCCGCGCGATCGGCCGGTAGCGCCGCAGCGCCCGCCAGTTCGGTGAGGGTCGGCGTCGTCCCGCTTGTCCGCACGCCCGCCAGCAGGCGCAGCATGGCGAGCGCGCCAAAGAAGTCGGCGCCCGGCGCCGGTCGCCGCAGCCGCACGCGGTCGCGCCATTCCGGCAGCACCGCCACCAGCACGGCGCCGGACAGCACCATCAGCCACGACAGGTAGATCCAGATCAGGAACATCGGCACCGTCGCGAAGGTGCCGTAAACCAGGGTATAGCTCGGGAACTGCGTGATGTAGATGCCCAGCCCGGTCTTGATCACCTCGAAACCGATGCCCGCCACAATGCCGCCGATCAGGGCATCGCCCTTGCGCACGGTGCGGTTGGGCATGGTGGCATACAACAATGCAAACGCCAGTGACGTCAGGAAGATCGGCACCACCTTGAGCACGAACAGCGCAGCACCCGGAATCTCGTTCACCCAGCCAAGCGACAGCGACACCAGCCACGAGGTCAGCGACAGGCTGGCCCCGATCAGCACGGGTCCGATCGTGAGCAGCACCCAGTACACCAGGACGCGCGCGAGCAGGGGCCGCGGCCGCGGC
>CAZXNF010000281.1:0-5304 GCA_964641785.1 uncultured Streptomycetaceae bacterium
GGTGGCAAAGGCCGCGCCCGACGGTTACACCCTGCTGCTGGCGACGCCCGCCGAGATGGCGATCAATCAGCATTTGTTCGCCAAGATGCCCTATCAGCCGGAAAAGGACTTCGCGCCGGTGACGCTCGCGGTCAGCACGCCACTGATACTCGTGGTGCATCCGGCGATGCCGGTGAAGACGGTGAAAGACCTCATTGCGCTGGCGCGTGCGCAGCCGGGCAGGATTAACTCGGCATCCGCCGGCACCGGCGGGGTCCAGCACATGGCACTCGAACTGCTGAAGATGACCGCCAAAGTCGACATCGTCCACGTTCCCTATAAAGGCGCCGGACCGGCGATTCCCGACCTGATCGGCGGCCACGTGGACATGTTTTTTTCCGGGATGCCGCCGGCGGTCACGCAGGTAAAGGCCGGCAAGCTGCGTGCGCTGGCGGTGACCACCGCGAAGCGCTCGCCGGCGACGCCGGACGTGCCGACCATGGCGGAAGCCGGCATTGCGGGGTTCGACATCAACAACTGGTTCGCCTACTTCGTTCCGGCCGGCACGCCGCCCGACGTCGTCGCCCGTATCAACGCTGAAATCAACAAGGCGCTGCGCATGCAGGACGTCAAGGATCGTCTGGCGCCGCAGGGCGCGGAGACGATCGGCACCGCGCCCGAAGAACTTGCACGCTACGTGCGAGCCGAAAGCGACAAGTACGCGACGCTGATCCGCGTGTCCGGCGCTAAAGCCGACTGAAAACCGTAGAATGCAGGCAGGCGACGGCCGGTGGCCGTCGCTTTCTTTTTCAGTGGAGCGCGCAATGAAGGTCGCATTCATCGGCTTGGGCATCATGGGTTATCCCATGGCCGGGCATCTGGCCGCCAAGGGCCACGAGGTCATCGTGTTCAACCGCACCCGCGCGAAAGCGGAGCAGTGGGTCAAGGCGCACAAGGGCGCGATCGCGGCGACGCCGGCGGAGGCCGTGCGGGGCGCGGCGATCGTGTTTTCCTGCGTCGGCAACGACCGCGATCTGCGCGAAGTAACCGGCGGCGCGAACGGCGCCTTCGCGGGGCTCGCGAAAGGCGCGATCTACGTTGACCATTCCACGGTATCGGCGGACGTCACGCGCGAACTGGCGCAGGTCGCGGCCGGCAAGGGCTGCGCTTACCTCGACGCGCCGGTGTCCGGCGGACAGGCGGGCGCCGAGAAGGGCATCCTGACGGTGATGGTCGGCGGCGACGCCGCGGCTTTTGCTACCGCGCAGCCGGTGATGGCCAGCTACGGCCGCGCGGTCACGCATCTGGGCCCCGTCGGCAACGGTCAGCTCGCCAAGATGGTGAACCAGATCTGCATCGCCGGCCTCGTGCAGGCGCTGGCGGAAGGCATCAACTTCGCCCAGCGCGCGGGCCTCGACGCCAAGCAGGTGATCGACGTGATCTCCAAGGGTGCGGCGCAGTCGTGGCAACTGGAGAACCGCGGGCCGACCATGGCGGACGATCAGTTCAATTTCGGCTTTGCGCTCGACTGGATGCGCAAGGACCTGCAGATCTGCCTCGACGAAGGCCGCCGCAACGGCGGGCTGCTGCCGGTGACGGCGCTGGTCGAGCAGTACTACGGCAAGCTGCAGGAGAAGGGCTACGGCCGCATGGATTCCTCGGCGCTGATGAAGCTGCTCACGGATAAATGAACGCCATCGTCACGCCCGCGCCCGCCGCCACCGTCACGCTCGTCCGCGACGGCGCGGAAGGGCTTGAAGTGCTGATGATGCGGCGCAACCTGCAGTCGGCATTCGTGCCGGGCAAATACGTGTTTCCCGGTGGCTCGGTCGACCGCGCGGATACCGACGCGGCGGTCTATGCCTGCTGCAAGGGACTCGACGACGCGGCGGCCAGCGAACGCCTCGGCATTCCCGCGCACGGCCTCGCCTACTGGATCGCGGCGATCCGCGAATCCTTCGAGGAAGCGGGGCTGCTGCTCGCCTGCGACGACAGTGGCCGCACGGCGACCCAGCAGCAGGTGGCGGCGCTCGCCCGGCATCGCAAGGCGGTGGAGGACGGCACGCTCCCGTTTGACGCCTTGCTGCGCGAGGAAGGCCTGCGCATGGCGACCGATGCGCTGGTCTATTTCAGCCACTGGATCACGCCGGTCGGTGCACCGCGTCGTTACGACACGCGCTTCTTCGTGACGCGCGGGCCGAACGGTCAGGAAGCCGTGTCCGACTTCGGCGAGACCATCGAGAGCGTGTGGGTGCGTCCGCGCGACGGTGTGGCGCGTTTCGAGGCGGGCGATTACAAGATGCTGACGCCCACCATCCACACGCTGCGCCTGTTTGCCGCGCATGATTCCGCCGATGCGCTGATCGAGACCTTGCGCGCGGTCGGCAAGGTGCCCGCGATCCAGCCGCGCGTGGCGCGGGACGGCCGCCGCCTCATGCCCGGCGATCCGGGCTACGAGGAAGCAGCGGAATACGAAGGCACAGTCGAATGGCGCCAGGCATAGTCCCTGGCGAGGTGGTCCGGCTCTCGCCGCGCGTCGCGCGGCTGACGGCGCCGAATCCGGGCGTCATGACCGGGCCGGGCACCAACACCTACCTCGTCGGCACGGACGCGCTCGCGGTCATCGATCCGGGACCGGAGATCGACGCGCATGTCGCGGCGATCGTTGCGGCGGGCGCGGGACGCATCCGCTGGATCCTCTGCACGCACACCCATCTCGATCATTCGCCGGCCGCGCGCGCGCTGAAGGCCGCCACCGACGCCCGCGTGTTCGGCATGCCGGCGCCGCCCGGCGGCCGCCAGGACCAGACCTTCGCGCCGGACGAGGCGTGGGCGGAGGGCGGCAGCCTTGCGGGTGACGGGTTTACCCTGCACGCCGTGCACACCCCCGGCCATGCCTCCAACCATCTCTGCTACCGGCTGGCCGAGGAGCAGGCGTTGTTCACCGGCGACCACGTGATGCAGGGCTCCACCGTCGTCATCAATCCGCCGGACGGCGACATGCAGGCCTACCTCGCCGCACTGGAGCGGCTGACAACCCTCGACCTGGCGCGCCTGTATCCCGGTCACGGCCATCCCATCGATACCCCGCACGATGAAGCGCGCCGGCTGATCGCGCACCGGCTGAAGCGCGAGGCGAAGGTGCTGACGGCGCTCGAGTGCGCGGGCGAGGGCGATCTCGACACGTTGGTGCCGCTGGCCTACGACGACGTTGCGGCAGCGCTCTATCCGGTCGCGCGGCGCTCGCTCGAAGCGCACTTGATCAAGCTCGTGCGCGAGGGGCGCGCCGTCGCTGAGGGGGGACGCTGGCGCTGGACCGCAATGACACCATGAAAAAGCCCGGTACTGCCGGGCTTTTTACACCCTCCCTTGCGAAGCGGGGGAGGGCTTGGGAGGGGGGCGCTCTTGAGAACGTAACGGTGCGGTGCTTTGGGTGTGCCCCCATCCCGGCCTTCCCCCGCAGGCAGGGGAAGGAGAGAAGTGACTTCGTGAAATGAGATTGCCCATCCCGGCCTTCCCCCGCAGACAGGGGAAGGAGAGAAGTGACTTCGTGATGATGGTTCCGGTTACTGCGCCGCCTTCACGTTCGCTTCCTTCACCACCCGGGTCCACTTCGGAATGTCGCGGTTGAGGATGTCTTTCAGGCGGTCCGGCGGCCCGCCGTCCGGATCGACGCCTTCGCCGGCCAGGCGCTCGCGGATGTCCGGCAGCGACAGCGCCTTCGCGACCTCGGTGTTCAGGCGCGTGACGATCTCTTTCGGCAGCCCCTTCGGACCCCACATGCCGTACCACAGGATCGCTTCGTAACCCGGCAGCGTCTCGGCGATCGTCGGCATGTCCGGCACGGCGTTGTTGCGCTTGAGCGTGGTCACCGCGAGGCCACGGACCTTGCCGGCCTTGTTTTGCGGAACCAGGGAGGGCATGGCGCCGAACATGATCTGGATCTGGCCGCCGATCAGGTCCGTCAGCGCCGCACCCGTGCCCTTGTACGGAATGTGCGCCATCTTCGTGCCGGCCATCATGTCGAACAGCTCGGTGGCCAGGTGGGTGATGCCGCCGGTGCCCGTGGAGCCGTAGTTGAGCGCGCCCGGTTTGGCCTTGGCGAACGCGATCAGTTCCTTGATGTTTCGGACGGGCACGCCCGGATGCACCGACACCATGAAACCGGTCTCGCCGATCAGCGAGATCGGCGTGATGTCCTTGATCGGGTCGTAGGTGAGCTTGAGCAGCGCGGCATTGGTGGCGTAGCTGCCCGACACCATGATGATCGTGTAGCCGTCCGGGATCGCGCGTACGGCCGTTTCGGCGCCGATGGTGCCGCCGGCGCCGGGGCGATTGTCCACCACGACCGACTGGCCGAGCACCTCGGTCAGCTTTGCCGCCATCGAGCGCGCGACGATGTCCGTGCCGCCGCCCGGCACGAAGGGCACGATCATGCGGATGGGTTTGTTCGGATAGTTTTTCTGGGCGTGCGCGGGCAGGCTGGCCGCGGTCAGTGCGAGTCCGGCGGCCAGCGCATGCGCAATGTGACGGTGCATGGAATCTCCTCGGGTTTGCTGTTTGTTGTTGGCAGGTTGGCGGCGGTGTCAGCCGGTCGTGACGGCGCGCAGCAGCTCGCGCGCCGGATGCCGGTCGAGATCGAAGGCGATGCGGGCAATGACCTCCGCGTCGCGCGCGGGATTACTGGCCCGAAACTTTTCTTTCAGCGCCGTCTCGTCGATCGGCGAGGCCTGCGAACCCGTGGGGTCGTGGATGAACACGCGCTCGCCGCCGGATTCCATCCAGCCCGCGAAATGGCGCGGATACAGCGCATCGAGTGCCGGGTCTTCCACCAGCTCGATGTGCCGCGCGAGCGCCAGCGCCTGCGGGTCGGCCAGCTTGTCGGCGGCGAACTGCGACGCTTGCGCCTGGCCGTCGAGGAGGGTGCGCGCGATGATGTAGCGCAGGTTCATCTGCGCGACAAGCGCGGTACTCGGCACGTAATCGAAGCCGCACTGCACGTTCACCACTTTCGCCGCGCCGGCGCGCACCGGGCGGGTGACATCCCACGGCGCGCCGAGTTTGCTGCGCAGAGCGAGCGCTGCATCCACGTAGGCGTGCGAGCTGCCGCAGCAGGCGTAGGGCTTGATGGCGGTGGCGTCGGTATGCCAATGCGTGCCCAGTTCCGCGGTGAGCCGCGCCGGATCCGCGGCCGCAGAGTGCGCTTTCAGGAAACCGCCGTCCGCGGCTTCGAAGATCTGCGTCGGACCCGAGAAACCGCGCGCCGCGAGTTCGGCGGCCAGCACGCCCGACTCCGCTGCGGTGCCCGCGTGGAAGCGCTTGGAC
>CAZXNF010000282.1:0-5225 GCA_964641785.1 uncultured Streptomycetaceae bacterium
TCAACGATCAGTGGCGTATCGTCTTTCAGTGGACGGATCGCGGTCCAGCGAACGGGGCCGGCGGGGGGAAACAGCCCGGGGGCGGTGCCGACGCTGTCGAGGTACTCGCAGATCACGGGGCTGTCATACAGCGCCATGCCGTCTCCGGTGACCAACGCGGGCACCTTGGCCAGCGGATTCATGCTGGCGAGCACGGGGTCGGTGATGCCGAGCTTGATCTTTTCGATCTGGCTGTCGATGCCGCGAGCGATGGCGCAGGCCATCACCTTGCGAACGTACGGGCTGGCGGCGTAGAAGACGAGTTTCATGGCGGCGCTTCCACGATGGTTGTTGAGGTTGATTCTGCGCGGCTGAGACGCAGGCCACAAGGGTCAGGCGCCCAAAGTGTTGGCCAGCGCAATGAGGTAGAGAATTCGGAGTCTGGGTGCCAGTGCTCCATGCCGCGATTCATGATCATCGCGGTGCCGGCCAAGACGTGGCCGATGCTGTCCTGGTCGAGCAGGACGCGCGTGCGCTGGCCGCCGCCGCCCAGGAAGGTGTCGGGCGCGCACCTCGGGGCGAGCCCCTTCGACTGCGCCCATTCGACCAGATGAATGCCTTCGGCAAGGGTGGCGGTGAGTGGTTTCTCGCTGAACACATGTCTGCCTGCGCCTGTCAAAACGCAGGGCGTCTGCGTCGGCTGTTGCGAAGCGCTCATGCAATCGGTGATAAGCTATTCGCTGGAAGGGAACAGTTATGACAACGGCAGCACAGCGTGATGCAGCAGTCGCCGCAACGATCGCCGAAATTCGGGCCATTGAGTCCACCACGGGCGTGACGCGTGAAGCCCTCGAGCAGATCAAGCAAAAGTTGATCGACCTGGCGCGGCGCACGGAGCTGTTTCCCGAGGCGCACTTCCCGGCCCCTGGGCCGGATGAAATCCAGACCCTTTACGTGCTCTCGGAGGATGCCGACCGGCGCTTTGCGCTGTACGTGTATCGTCCGAAGCCGGGAAAGGAGACCCCGCCTCACAATCATACGACCTGGGCGGTGGTTGCCGGTATCTTCGGGGAGGAGCCGAACCGCACGTTCGAGCGCGCAGCGGGGCCCGATGGCCGCGCCGTGCTGCGGCCGCTAAGCGAGTTCACCGTGGGCAGCGGGCAGGCGGTCGCCTACCTGCCTGACGACTTTCACAGTATCCACATCGGCGGTACACGGGCGATCAAGCATTTGCATATGTACGGCCGCAGCCTGCTCGACCTGCCACAGCGCGAGCACTACGACGCCGACCTAGGCGAGTTTGTGCGCTCGACGCTGCAGCCGGAAGTACGCCGTCCAGTCGCATGAGTTACCTTGCTGCTTACGCCCTAATTCTCAGCGCCCTGGCGGCGGTGACTGCGTCCGATGCCCGGGCGCAGGTCGATGCGGTTTCTGCGTATCCGGCGAAACCGGTGCGCTACATCGTGCCTTGGCCGGCCGGCGGCGGCGGCGACGTGCTTGGCCGCGCCGTAGCGCTGCGACTCGCCGAAGCTCTCAATCAGTCAGTCATCGTCGACAACCGGGCCGGTGCCTCCGGCATCATCGGCACCGAGGCAGTCGCCAAGTCCGCACCCGATGGCTACACGTTACTGCAGGCGAACACTCCCATCCTATGCATCAATCCCGGTACCTATAGCAAGCTGCCCTATGACCCGGTGCAGAGCTTCGAGCCGGTGGCGCTGGTGAATACTGGTGCGCTGATCGTGCTCGTGCATCCTTCAGTGCCGGTCCGCTCGGTCGGCGAGCTGATCGCGCTCGGCAAGTCGCATCCCGGAAAACTCAACTACGCCTCGTCCGGCAGTGGCACCTCGGCGCACCTGGCCGCGGAAATGTTCAAGCGCGCGTCCGGCGTGGACATGGTGCATATCCCGTACAAGGGCGCGGCACCGGCAATGATCGATCTGATCGCCGGCCAGGCATCGGTCATGTTCGGCGACATGATCACCGCCATGCCGCACACACGCAGCGGCAAGCTGAACGCGCTGGCGGTCACCAGTACGAAGCGCGCGGCGGGAATGCCGGACGTCCCGACGATACGTGAGTCGGGCGGGCCCGACGTGGTAGCGGCGGTATGGTCGGGGATTCTGGTGCCGCGCGGGACGCCTGCGCCTATAGTGGCGCGCCTCAACAAGATGCTCGTAGGCATCGTAGAGTCGCCAGACTTCCGTACGCGCATGATTGCCACTGGCGGCGAGCCGCTCTCCAGCACGCCGCAGCAGTTCGCGGAATTTCTCCGCACCGAGCTTGCGCGCTGGTCGCAGGCGGCGCGCGACGCGGGCGTGCGCGTCGATTAGGATACAACCGGGGACGAGAGTTTCAGTCGGGCAATTTATTTACGCGTGCGATCAATGCAAGACCGAATGGGGTCAGGTCTTGCCATTTGCTCGCGAATCCAACCGCGACTGATCTTTGTAACGGAACCAAGGCGGCCAGCCAGCATCATCAAACACCCGCGCGAGTCCGTGCCATGATCATGCGCGTCGTCAATTTGACGGTGGCGGTCCCGCGCAGTCCGGCGAAACAGCTGGAAGTATTTTTTCGAGCCTTGTGCCCAGATGTCGCGTTTGTATTCTTCGCCATCGTCGACGGATTCAGCGACCGCGGGTCGCGTGGCCGCCACCGGCCCGAGTCCACCTGCGCGAGAAAATCCTCTAGCAGCGCGTTGAAGCGCGCGGGTTCTTCCAGATTCACCACATGGCCGGTCCCGGCCACGATCGACAGCCACGCCGCGGGGCATACGCGCTTGATGAACAGCGCCGGCTCGAGGCCACCGTCGTCCTCGTCACCGCAGACCACGTGCGTGGGCACCTGCAGGCGGCGCAGCGCCGCTTCAAGGACATAGATCGGCGGACGTTTCGCCTGGATGCCGCGCTGGGTGTTCGCGCTGCCCAGGGCCGAATGCTGTTCGACGCGCCGGTAGAACTCCGCAAAGCCTCGCGCATCCTTCTTCAGCAACGGCAAGCGCGACGGGTTGGTCCGGTAGCCGGTCACCGAGGCCGGCATGCCGAGGGCCAGGAAGCGTTGCGCCTGCGCCTCCGTGTTGCGCAGAAACTCCGCGCGTTTTGCGAGATTGGAACCGGCACCAGCGCCGACCACGGTCAGCGAGCACGCCAGGCGCGGGTGGTGCAGGCCGAACTGCAGGGTGGAATAGGCGCCCATCGAACAGCCCACGATGTGCGCCTTGGAGAGGCCCAGGTGGCGCATGACCACGACAATGTCGTCGGTCGCGGCCCGGTAAGAATACTTCGACACGGTTTTCGGCACGTCGGACGGCGGATAGCCGCGCGCGTTGAAGGCGATGCAGTGGTAGCGGCGGCTGAATTGGCGCATCTGACCTTCCCAGCTTTCCAGCGAGCCGGAAAACTCGTGCACGAAGACGATGGGCGTCCCGCGCCCGGCTTCCTCGTAGTAGAGCCCGACGCCGTCGGCGTCCGCGTAAGGCATGCCGCTATCTCAACATGTCGTAAAGGCGCGCCCTCATCCCCGCCCCTTCTCCCTTAGGGGAGAAGGGAGTGCTTCCCTCTACCGTGGGGATAAAGGCACACTTGAAGCGCCGCAGAGGGATCGAGGGTAAGGGCGCTGGTTCGAAGCACGGACTATTTCTTCTTCGCCATCGTGGACGGGTTCTGCGAGCGGGGGTCGCGCGGCCGCCAGCGGCCGGATTCCACCTGCGCGAAGAACTCCACCGTCACGCGGTTGAAGAGGTCCGGTTCTTCCTGGTTCACGGCGTGGCCGCTGTTGGGCACCACGGTGAGCCACGCGGACGGGCACACGCGCTTGATGAAGATGCCGGGTTCGAGGCAGTGGTTGTCCTCGTCGCCGCTGATGATGTGGAGCGGCACCTTGAGTTTGCGCAGTCCGCGCTCAAGCATGTACACGGTGGGCCGCCGCGCCTGCACGCCCCGAAGCGTGTTGGCGGAGCCGAGCGCGGAATGCTCGGCGAAGTCCGCGCAGAATTCCGCAAACGCGCGCGGATCCTTGTTCTGCATCTGCACCCGCGCCGGGCCGACCGTGTAGATCTTGATCGCCTCGCGCGTGCCAAGCTGCTCGAAGCGCCGCGCCATGACTTCCGTGTCGGACTGGAACTGCTTCACCTTGTCCGGATCGGAGCCGTAGCCCGCACCGATCGCCGTCAGCGTCTTCGCCATGCGCGGGTGGCGCAGACCGAAGTGCAGCACCGCGTAGCCGCCCATCGAGCAGCCGACGATATGCGCCTGGCGGATCTTCAGGTGCTTCATCACCGCCGCGATGTCGTCCGCGGCATTGGCCTGCGAATACTTGGCGACCGCTTTCGGCACGTCGGACGGCGGGTAGCCGCGTGCGTTGAAGGCGATGCAGCGGTAGCGGCGGCTGAAGTAGCGCAGTTGCGCCTCCCAGCTCCGGGTGTCGCCGGCGAACTCGTGCACGAACACGATCGGGTAGCCCTTGCCGGCTTCCTCGTAGTAGAGCTTGATTCCCTTGGCGTCAGCGTACGGCATGCGGTGTTCTCCGGATGGTGAGGCGGTGTGTGGTCAATCTAGCACGCGGACCAACTGGCCCGCGTCGGGAAGCGTGTCCAGTGCCCAGGCGGACGAAATGAGGCGCTGGGCGGCCTGCGGCACGTCTGCCGTGGCGCACAGTGCGGCGACTTTGCGTTCGAGGTCGCCGTCGGTCAGCGGTCGCTCCGGCGAGCCGCGGCTGTGGGCGACGTCGGCGCGCAAGACGCGACCGTCGGTCAGGGTCACGGTCAACCGCGCGGCGTCGAGTGCGATCGTGTCATCCACGGCGGTCGTGACCTTCGCGCGGAGCCGGGTCACGGCCGGGTCACGCACGCAGTCGTCGCTGAACTCAGCGATCCCTGCGCGACCGCGCAGCAGAGCGACCGCGGCGCAATGCTGGAAGGACACCTTCGCCTCGAGGCCGCGGACCGGCGCCGCGCGGTCGCAGCGCAACAGTGCCAGAGCGCTGGCGACGACTTCGACGCGGGTGACCGCAGCGGGATCCAGTCCGCCTTCCCGCAGGTCGAGGCAGGCGTCGATCACCGGGTGCGTCACGATGCCGGATGGATAGGGCTTGTAGCCCACCTGGGGCAGTTCCCATGTTGTGCCCAGCCCGCGCAGGGCGTCATCCAGTTCCGGCTGTGTGCTCGCGACGCGTGCAAAGCCGAATTGGCCCTCAATGCCGGCCACGGGACCGGTGAAACCGGCCTGCGCCAGCAGCGCGGCGGC
>CAZXNF010000283.1:0-5217 GCA_964641785.1 uncultured Streptomycetaceae bacterium
GGCACGTCGAGATGATGGTCCGGCGCGCGGATGCCCAGCTCGTCGAGGAAGAGGTCCTTCAGCCGCGGGTCCGCGTTCTGGCCGGTGTGGACGAGCACGTGCGCGAACAGGCTGTCGAACAGCGGGATGGTGCGCGACAGGCGGATCAGCTCGGGGCGCGTGCCAACGAGTGTGAGGATTTTGGGGGCGGCGGGTGTCACGGGAGAGCCGAGATTTCGTCAGGAACAAGCGGACCAAAGAGCCCGCATATGATACCCGGTGAACGGATAGAGCCGCAGCGCGTTACGGCGACGCCTGCCTGTGTCCGGAAGATGAGCCCGCGCATGCACAATGGTTGGATCCCCAGATTATTGTGGCGAACCTAAGATCTCGATACGGTGAGGAAGTTGACTCCGCGCAGTATCACCATGGGGACGACGTTCCGATTGCCCGGCGGATCGCTCTGCAGTTTGCATTTATCCATAGAAACGTAGTTGCAGAACAAACTGGTGGAGCACAGGTGCCTGCACCAGAGCCTTAAGGTCAGCGTGTAACCTAATGAACGATGCTGACCGCATCGAACGGATAGACAGCACTGCCTAACATCGGAAGTGAGAACGTTTCTACCGTGTTTTCACCGATTTCAGAGTTGTTTAACATCGGGCCACCACAGTAAAAGCCAGCGCTCTCCACCCATATCGATCTTTTACTGAGCCATTTTGGGAGTGGCCCGGTACTCGCGTAAAATGCTGCGAATCCGCGGGTGTAGTTCAATGGCAGAACGGCAGCTTCCCAAGCTGCATACGAGGGTTCGATTCCCTTCACCCGCTCCATACAAGACGGCCACTGCTGGTGGCCGTCCTGTATGGGGAGTCGGTGAAGGGAAGCGAACATGGGTTCGACAAATTGATGTCCGGGGGACATCATTTTGGACGTCGGGCAGTTGTATGCCCGACGGTCCCGGGCCTTTCGGCCCGGGATGCCGGGATCGCAGAGGCAATGCGAGCCAGGCACATTCCCTTCACCCGCTCCAATACAACCCCAACCGACGACCGAGGAATGCCATGAGGCAAGCAGGCCTTCCGATTACCCTCATCGTGGTCGGTCTCGGGTGGCTGACTTGGTATTTCGGCTGGTTTCCGGATATCGACTGGATCATCGCTGCGGGCTTTGTCGCCGGCGGGGTGGCCATCCTCGTCATCGACCGCATCACGAAGAGCTCGATCGTCACCGGTCCTTTCCTCATCGCGGTCGGCGTGGCCTGGTGGTTGCGCGACCGTTATCACGTGAGCTGGATGGCGCTGATGCCGTCCCTGCTTGTGCTCCTCGGCGTGCTGATGCTGGTGGCGCGCCATCCCGCCATTCCTGAAAAACGAACCGGTGCCGCCAAGTCGGAATAGCCGCGTTCACCTACCCCGCGAGAGCCGATGACATCCTTGCTGCCGGACTTCAACCTGCGCCGTTCCGGGGTGGTGTGTCTGCTGGGTCTCGCTGTCGCGGGATCGGCGGTCGCGCAGACCTTCCCCATCAAACAGATCCGTATCGTCGTGCCGTTTACCCCCGGCGGTCCGAACGACATCCTTGCGCGGATGGCAGGGCAGCATCTGACCGCGACGTGGGGCCAGCAGGTGGTGGTGGACAACCGTCCGGGCGGCGGCACCGTCATCGGTACCGACTTCGTTGCCAAAGCGCCCGCCGACGGTCACACTGTGCTGATGGTGGCGACGGCCTTCGCCTCCACCCCCAGCCTGAACGCGAAGCTGCCTTACGACACCGTCCGCGATTTCACGCCGGTGATCCAGATGGTGTCTTCGCCCAACGTGCTGGTCGTGCATCCGTCGCTGCCGGTTAAGAGCGTGAAGGAGTTGGTGGCGGTGGCCAAGGCGCGGCCGGGACAGATCGCCTTTGCCTCGGGCGGCACCGGCAGCCTGACGCACCTGGCGGGCGAACTGGTCCGCCTCAGCGCCGGCGTGCCGATGACCCACATCCCCTACAAGGGCGCGGCGCCGGCAACGGTGGCGCTGATCGGCGGCGAAGTGTCGTGGATGTTCGGCACCATCCTGCCTACGCTGCCGCACGTGAAATCCGGCAAGCTGCGGGCGATTGCGGTCAGCGGCGCGCAACGCGTGGACGCGCTGCCGGGTGTGCCAACGGTGGGGGAAACGCTCAAGGACTTCGATGCGAGTTCGTGGTACGGCCTGGTCGCGCCTGCCGCGACGCCGCCGGAGGTGGTGGTGAAGCTCAATCGCGAGATCGCCGCGGGGCTGAACGTCCCCGAGGTGCGTGCGCGGCTCGCGCAGGAGGGCACCGTGGTGGTGGCGGGCACGCCGGAGCAGTTTGGCACGCTGGTCAAGGCCGAGATGGCGAAATGGGCGCGGGTGATCCGCGAAGTCGGCATCCAGCAGGAGTAGCGACGTGGCTGCCGCACGCGGAACTCGCGCGGCTTTCGCGCGTCGTACCGGATGATTGAGAATGGCTTAACTCGATGACACCGACGCAAGCGGTGCCGCGTTGCCCCCACCTAACCCTCCCCCGCAAGCGGGGGAGGAGATATAACGTCTACCCCCATGAAACCCGTCGTTAAATTCGTTGTTCTCCCGCTGGCCGTCATCATCGTATTGGTGGTGGCGGTCGTGGCTATCATCGCGGCCACCTTCGACCCGAACCAGTACAAACCGCAGCTCGTGCAGGCGGTGGAAGACCGGACCGGCCGCACGCTCACGCTCGACGGCGACCTCCGGCTCGCCTTTTTTCCGTCCATCGGCGCCAGCCTCGGCAAGGCGTCGCTGTCGGAACCGGGCAACACCCGCGAGTTCGCCGGCGTGGACAGTCTGCATGTGTCGGTGAAGCTGATCCCGCTGCTGTCGAAGCAGGTGGTGGTGGATGCGGTGGAACTGAAAGGCCTGCGCGCCAACATCGTGAAGCGCAAGGACGGCGGCACGAACTTCGACGACCTGACGGGGGCTGCAACCAAGCCGGCGGCTGGCAAGGGTGCCGAACCCGCCAAACGCGAGGCCGCCGCACCGGTGGCGATCGACATTGCCAAGGTCGAGATTACGGACGCCACCCTGAGTTATGCGGACCAGGCGGCGGGCACGAAAGTGCAAGTGACGAAGCTCACCCTCAAGACCGGCCGCATCGCGCCGGGAGTGCCGACCGATATCGATTTCTCCGC
The DNA here is from genome assembly GCA_964641785.1 of uncultured Streptomycetaceae bacterium. Lineage (GTDB taxonomy): Bacteria > Pseudomonadota > Gammaproteobacteria > Burkholderiales > SG8-41 > CAZXNF01. Next base: position 3,155 of record CAZXNF010000283.1, read on the forward strand.
GAACCTTGCTTCTGATCAGCCGGTGCTCCAGGTGGAGGCCAAGGCCCGAACGCGGCTCACGTTCGACCTGGCGCAGCAGCGCTACACAATGGCCGGACTGGAGGCCACGGTGAAAGGCGAGGCTGCGGGCATCACCAACCTGAACGCGACGGCCAAGGGCGACGTGGACGCTAATCTCGCGACCGGCGAGTTCGCGCTGGCGAAGCTGGCCATCGTTGCCACCGGTAAGCAGGCGGGCGGCGAGCTGAACGTGAAGCTCGACGCGCCGAAACTGGCGCTGACGAAAGAGAAAGTCGCCGGCGACAAAGTCACGCTGGAGGCAACGCTGAACGACACCAAGGGCAAGCGTAATGTGAAGGCGGTGATTCCCGGGGTGGAAGGCAGCTTCCAGGCCTTCAGGACCGGTCCGCTGGACGCGATGGTGACGATCGAAGGGGACGGCCGCGCGGTCAAGGCCAAACTGAACGGGGCCGTCAGCGGCAACCTGGAAGCGAAGCGCTTCGAATTGCCGAAGTTCACCGCCGATGTGAACGTGAGCGATCCCAAGCTGCCGAAGAACCCGATCGCGCTCACGGTCACCGGCGCCGCGCGCGCGGACCTGCAGAAGGAGAGCGCGGGCGCAGAGTTCGCCGGCAAGCTCGACGAATCAACGTTCAGCGGCAAGGCGGGCGTGGCGAAGTTCTCGCCGCTGGCATTGACCTTCGATCTCGCGGTCGACAAGCTCGACGCCGACCGTTATCTGGCCAAAGGCGACGGCAAGGCTCAGGTCCGCGAGGGGAGCGGCAGCGGCGGCAAGGCCGACCCCAAAGGTGCCACCGCCAAGGGCGGCGACGACAGGATCGACCTCTCCGCGCTGAAGGGCCTCAACGTTAACGGCAGCGTGAAGGTGGGCGACCTCAAGGTGCACAACATCAAGGTCTCGCAACTGCGGGGCGACGTGAAGATCGCCAATGGCCGGCTGGAGGTGAGCCCGCTGGCGGCCAATCTGTACCAGGGTACGCTGGCGGGCAGCCTGTCGGCGCAGGCGACCGCGACGCCCACGTTCGCGATCAAGCAGAATCTGGCCGGCGTGAACCTCGGGCCTTTGCTGAAGGACGGCGCCAATATCGACACACTCGAAGGCAAGGGCACCGTGGCGCTGGACCTGACGGCGCAGGGGGCGACCGCCGATGCGCTGAAAAAGGCGCTGAACGGAACGGCCGCGGTGACGCTCGTGGACGGCGCCCTCAAAGGCATCGACTTGGGGGCCACGGTGCGCAATGCCAAGAACGCCGTGCGCCAGTTGCGCGGTCGCGAACTGCTGCCCTCGGCCAAAAGCGAGAAGACGGATTTCTCGGAGGCCAAGGGCACGTTCAACGTGAAGAATGGCGTGGCGAGCAACAACGACCTGTCGATCAAGTCGCCGCTGCTGCGGGTGGGCGGCGAGGGCACGATCGACATCGGCAACGACCGGCTGGATTACACGGTGCGGGCGACGGTGGTGAACGCCTCGGCGGGGCAGGGTGGCCAGGACGTCGCCGACCTGAAGGGCGTGACGGTGCCGGTGCGGCTGACGGGCTCGCTCGCCGCGCCTCAGTACACCGTGGACTACGCCGCGGTTGCTGCGGAGCTGGCCCGGGCCCAGCTTGAAGGCCGGCAGGACGAGCTGAAGACCAAGCTGCAGGACCGCTTCAACAAGCTCTTCCGCAAATAGAGGCCCGACGTGCAGGCACGCCCTGGCAGCCGTCGCACCGCCAAGCGCCCGGCTCTGGATCCCACCTTCGCCCGCCGGGTGATCGCGTGGCAGCGGCGGCACGGCCGTCACGACCTGCCGTGGCAGAACACGCGCGACCCGTACCGCCTGTGGCTGTCGGAGATCATGCTGCAGCAGACGCAGGTCGCCGCGGTCATTCCTTACTACGCACGCTTTCTGGCCCGCTTTCCCACGCTCGATGCGCTGGCGGCAGCGCCGGTGGACGAGGTGCTGAAGCTATGGAGCGGGCTCGGTTACTACGCACGGGCGCGCAACCTGCATCGTGCAGCGCAGACGGTCGTGGCGGAACACGGCGGGCATTTCCCGCGCG
>CAZXNF010000284.1:0-5216 GCA_964641785.1 uncultured Streptomycetaceae bacterium
CGGCCGCCTGCTGGCGGGTGAGGTGGGCGAGCGCCGCCTTGCTCGTGCCGTACGCAACGCGCGAGGGGGTACCCGATGGGTGAACGCAAATTGGCAATAGCCGAGGCGGTTGCGAGGGCGTGCCAGGAGAGTAACAACACGCAGGTTCAAGCATCAGACGAAACCATGCGGGTGCACACGCCGGGGGGCGTGTTCTCGGCGCGCTGGGACAAACGTCATGATTTCGTGCAATCCGGTTTCGTACCCCAGCCAGATCAGTGTCGCGTCAGCGAGATCCATGTCGCGCTTGTATTTTTCGGTGTAACACCGCATCCACGGCAATATCACCGCCAAATGAGACGTATCAAAGGGAAGTACCTGCACGCCGCCTTGTTCCACCCATTCCAGCAATTCGAAGCGCCACGGCGCATCGAGAATGTAGGACGCCTCTACGATGCATGGCCAGGTCGTGACCAGACGCAAACCATCGGCGGATAGTTCCTTCACCAGCCCGTCATAGCGGCGATGGTGCTGATCGTCGGTCGCGAATAGTGCGACCAGCGGACCGGCATCAATCAGAACGTTTCGCACGCAACCTGGCCTTCATCGCCGCCGAAACAGTGGAGGACGCATCCGGCCGCCCCATCTTGCCGGCGCTGCGCACCTGCTTGAGCAGCGTTGCCGGATTCTTCATGCCCAGGACGCGCGCAAGCGCATCCTTGATGAAGTCGGATTTCGTCACACCAAGCAGCGCCGCCTGCTGCGACAGTTTGGCTTCGGTAACGGGATCGAGTCGTACGGAGACCGCCATGATGATTCCTTGTGTATCGCTGTAATACAACAATACCGATGCCATCGGGTAGGTTTGAAGCTCCAACTTCAACCCGCAAGTGCACGTGCTCGAAGATGCACCTCGGCCTCAAGAGGAACTTCCTGGGGATGCCTGGCTTGGATGCGGAAGTTTGGTGGGCGTGTTTGCGCCGGCCAACACATCGCTCCGACCGCGGCTATGGAGTCAGCGGGCGGCACGCCAGGGAGACCTTCACCGCGGATTCGTCAGCGTGAGCTGAGCACCGGCGATCACCAGATTCCCGCGTGGCGCTGTGAAAGTTCCTGGAAACGGTGAAACACGTCGTACGCGGCAGGATCGGGCGTGTCGAACCCGGATAGCAGCAGCGTTTCCCGCGCGTTCGCCAATTCCAGCGCGGCTCCCGCGGCGCGGAACGCCGCGCGCAGCCGGGCGATGGTGGCTGGTTCGAGATTCGCCGTCGCCACGAAGGGCGGCATCGGCACGGGGGCCGTGACGCCGATCGGCTTGACCTGGGCCGCGAAGACCGGATCGTGTTTTCTCAGCAGGTCGAAGACATAGCCATCCACGGACCCGAGGTCCACGCGGCGCGCACCCACGGCCTCGATCATGCCGCGCACGTGGATCAGGTTGCCCACGACCTTCGAGAACAGCTGCGGCCGCTGCGGCGTGCGGTAGGACTCGAGCAGGCAGCGCAACGCAACGCATCCCGACATCGAATCATCGAGCGTGTAGCCGACGGTGCCGCCGAACGTGTCCTCCAAGCGCGTGGCGGGCGACCCGGCGGGCGCCAGGAGGTAGCTGAAGTAGACCGCTTTCCCGCCGTAGGCCGGCGGCGACGGAATCGGCGCGGCGAGCACGGTCGGCGTCGGCTTGCGCAGCGCGTGCGGCAGGCCGCACATGATCGTCGCGCCCAGGTCGTCGCGCGCCCAAAGGTCCGAAAGGAGTGCAGGCGGATCGTGGTCTACGATGTCCATCGGTGTGCAGGCGTTCGCGACGACCCATGCGAGAACCTCCCGCCATGCCGTCCGGGCCGCCGGGCCCGCAGACGAGTACATGCGTGCGTTCGCGATCAGCATGGCTGGATTGTCCTAGATTCAGCGTTGCTGGCGTGCGGTGTTTCGCCCATGAATCCTGCACTTGCCGTGCGCACCGGCAGCCACTACCCTTCGGAGAACCTCAGGGAGGAACGCCATGCCGGAAAGCAGTCGCCGGGTCGCCTATGTCGCGCACTGCCTCGTCAACCAGAACGCCAAGGTGAGCGAATTCGCCAAGTGCGCGGGTGTGGTCGCGCCCCTCGTCGAGCGCCTGCGCGCGAACGGCTACGAGATTCAGCAGTTGCCCTGTCCGGAGATGAGCTATCTCGGCGTGGTGCGCTGGTGGCAGTCGCGCGAGCAATACGATACCCCCGGCTACAGGCGCCATTGCCGATCGCTCGCGCGCACGGTCGTCGACACGGTCGCGGTCCACGTGCAGCACGACTATGACGTTGTGATCATCGGCCTCGACGGTAGCCCCTCGAGCGGGGTGCGGCTCACGAGTACCAAGGCGTCGTGGGGCGGCAGGCCCGAGGGCGCGGTGTCCGGCGGCAGCGACCGCACGGCGGGCATGGGTGTGTGCATGACCGAGCGGAAGAACGAGTTCGAGTCGCGCGGCATGGCCTTTCCGCGCGCCACCGGCATCGCCATGGACGCACAGGACTTCGACATGCAGGCCTCGATGGACGAGATGGATGGGTTTCTCGCCGCGCAAAAGGAACCCGCGTGATCCGCGAGGACGCGCGAGGACGCCGCGCCGTCATCGTCGCGGATTACCTCGTCAATCCGGGTTCCGCGTTCTACGCCGCGATTTCCGGGCGGCCGGGCCCGGTGCTCGATGTCCTCGTCGAGGACGGCTGGGGCATGATGAAGCCGCCGCCGCACATCCTCGGCGAGTCGGTGGGCCAGCCTGCCGCGTCCACTATGGCAGGCGACGCCGTCGACTACCTGCGCCACAAGTATTGCGTCGTGATACTCGCTGTCGATGGATTGCCCCAAGGCGGCGTCTGGCTGGATCTCTTCGAGCAGGCGTTTCGAGAGCTCGGCGCGCCGATGCCGCCGGTGGCGCGAGTGCGGCTGGACGGCAGTGACGCCACGGGCACCGCGGATGGCGTTCGCGCGGCACTGGCTGCTGCGAGCCGGGCCGTTGCCGAAGCCTGAATTTTTCTCCGCCGGGCTTAACCCCCACACTGCATCGTCAAGGAGGTATTCGTGTTCAAGGTGTACAAAGATAATCCCGCGCTCGGCTCCCAGGAGGCCTATGTTCCCGGCCTGACCCCGGACTACGTGTCGAAGACGTACGGCATCCCTGTCGATGAGGTGGCCAAGCTCGGTTCGGCTGAAAACCCGTTCGGTCCTTCGCCGAGGGCGCAGGAAGTAGTCATGTCGGCTCGCAAGATGGACAACTATCCCGACTGGACCGCCGGGGCGCTGCGCGAAAAGATCGCCGCGAAGTACGGCTACCGGCCCGATCAGGTGATCTGCGGCTCGGGCGAAACCGAAATCTTCCCGTGGATCATCCGCGCGTTCTCATCGAAGGGCGACAAGGTGCTGATGTTCGTGCCGGCGTTCCCGATCTATCACATGATTGCGCAAAGCGAGGGACGCGTGCCGGTGATGATCGGCATGGGCGACGACCTCGATTTCAAGTGGGACGACTATCTCGCCGCGATCAGGCCCGACGTGCGCATCGTGTTCCTCACCAACCCGCACAGCCCCACCGGCCGCCTGATCCCGAACGAGCGGATCAGGCAGGTCTGCAAGGCGGCGAAAGACCAGCTCGTGGTGCTCGACGAGGCGTATATCCACTACTCGAACACCAACGGCGGCATGGACCTGCTGAAGGAATTCGACAACCTGATCGTGATGCGCACGTTCTCGAAGGTGTACGGGCTCGCGGGCCTGCGGATCGGTTTCGGCCTCTCGGCGCCGGAGATCATCACGCCGCTCATGCACCTCAAGCCGACCTGGAATATGGGGCAGTTGCAGACTGCGGGTGCGATTGCCGCGCTCGACGACGATGCGTACGTAAAGAAGACGATCGAGGCGATCGCCGAGATGCGCGCCTATGTTGTCGCCGGAATCGGCGCGATGAAAGGGCGCTACTCGATCGTCGGCGAGCCGTGCTCGAACTTCTTCCTCTTGAAGATCGACGACCCGTCCCTCGACTCGACGACGCTTTTCAACGAACTCCTTAAGCGCGGGGTGATCGTCAAGGACGGCTCGGTTTCGTTCATCGGCCTGGGCAAGCGCTACATGCGGATCGACGTCAGCCTGAAGAAGCACATGGACCGGCTGTTGAAATCACTGACCGAGATTCGCGGCGTGCCATGAGCGGCCACGCATCGGATCATGTCGACGGCAAGCGCTTGTGGAGCGACTTGATGCAACTGGCGCGTTTCGGCGCGATCGAGCTCGGCGGCGTGAACCGGCTCGCGCTCTCGCGGGAGGAGATCGAGGCGCGGCAGGTGCTGGTCGCATGGGCGAGTGAGATCGGCGCCGAGGCGGCGGTCGACGCGGCCGCCAACCTCTACCTGCGCCTCGAAGGACGCGAACCGTCGCTGCCGCCGCTGCTCACCGGCTCGCACATCGACACGCAGCCCACCGGCGGCAAGTTCGACGGCGCCTATGGCGTCGTCGCGGGCTTGGCTGCGCTTCGCGCGATCGCCGCTTCGGGCAGGCGGCCGAAGCGCTCGGTGGAGGTGGTGGCGTGGATGAACGAGGAGGGCTCGCGCTTTGCGCCGGGCATGATGGGGTCGGCGGTGTTTACCGGCAAGCGCACGCTGGACGAGATTCTCGCGGTGCGCGACAAGGCGGGAATCAGCGTCCGCGAAGCCATCGCCCCGGTGCTCGACAAAGAAAAGCACCTGCCCAGGCGGCCTACCGGGTATCCGGTGGCCGGTTACATTGAGGCGCACATCGAGCAGGGGCCGGCGCTGGAGGCGCAGGAGAAGACCATAGGCGTGGTCACCGGCATTGGCGGCAAGCGCACGTTCCGGGTCGAAGTGCAGGGCGAGCCCGCGCATGCCGGCACATCTGCCCGGCGCGAACGCCGTGACGCGCTGGTCAGCGCTGTGGCAATTGTCGACGCGCTCCAGAAGGCGATCTGGGACCCGGCCGACGAGGTGCGCTTCACCATCGGCAGTTTCACCGTCACGCCCAACGCGCCCTCCGTGGTGCCTTCACGCGTCGTGTTCTCCGTCGACTTGCGTCACGACGACGACGCCACGGTGCGTCGCCTGGGCGAACTCGTGCCGGCGGTCTGCCAGGACGCACGCGGCAAGTGCGATGTGAAGGTGGTGCCGCTGCTTTACGATCCGCCGCTGGAGTTTCCTGCGACGATGCGCGCGCGCGTGGCCGAGGCGGCGTCGAGGCTGGGGTACCCCGCAATG
>CAZXNF010000285.1:0-5215 GCA_964641785.1 uncultured Streptomycetaceae bacterium
ACTCGGCCTTGTCCACGCGGAGGATTTCACTTTGGGTCAAGGCCCGGGCCGTTGCCAGGCGCAGCGGTTGGCCGATCAGGCATCCCTCGCCGAAAAACTCGCCCGGTCCCATGATGGCAACAATGGCTTCCTTGCCATGCTTGGACATGACGGTGAGCTTGATTTGGCCCTTCCGGATGTAGAAGACGGCGTCAGCCGGACCTTCCTGGGTAAAGACAGCGGCGTCAGGGCGGTAGTCGGACACTGCACGACCCTGACTGACGGTGGCGAGAAACGCTTTCGCATCGAAGGTGGGGAACGGTTTTTTCGCTAACGTTCTCGTCAATCCCGTCAGCTTCGCCGCGATTTTGTCGGGTGGCAGTACGAAATCGATGACACCCGCTGCTTGAGCACTAAGAGGCATTCCAGATACTGCAGCGGACTTGTCCTGCGCAAAGGTCGTTCCGCCATATTCCTTGATGTGCCCGCATCCTTCGGTGCCGTCGCCATCATACCCAGAGAGGACGATGCCGACCGCACGCGCCTTCATGGCCTTTGCCAGGGAGATAAAAAGGGTATCCACCTGCTTGTTCCTGATGGCGCCCGAAGAGGAGAGTTTGAAGGCATGATCTTCAATCAGAAGATCCGCACTTGGAGGCATTACGTAGACGTGATTGGCCCGGATTTTCATCGACGCCAACGCCGTCATCACTGGCATTTTCGTCCGCTTCGACAGAATTTTAGCCAACTGACTGCTGGCAGTGGGGCTGATGTGCAAAACAAATATGAACGCCATCCCTGATTTGGACGGCAGGGCCTTCAGGAGCGCCTGGAATGCTTCGACACCTCCGGCTGAGCCGCCAATACCGACAACGAAGCTAGGACGGCGCGCTTCCATATCCTTCAAGGCTCTCCAGATTCCAATACGTTTACCGGCTTCGACTAATCCTTCGTCTTGCGAGTGATACTTTTACCAATCTTCATTTTTTGCTTCGAACCAACGGTTGCATCAGCATCCATTGTCACCAGGGTCAATCCACTATCGCTAAACACCAATTTGTGGACGTCACTGGAGTGGCCCATGCCACGAGACTTTACCACGTAAAGGCCACGGACGCGTCTTTTGCCCTCGTCCTCTTCCAACTCCCGAACAACAATCCAGGTATCGATCAAGGACGACACGCCGATTTCGCCGCTCGTGTCATTTTGTGCGGTAGAGGAAACGAGACTTGTAAAAAAGGCGGTAATCCCCCTGGCTTTTAGGTACCCCTCCGCCGAGTACCGCTGGCGGAGTTCTTTACGCCGCCAGCGCGTCGTGAACGGAGTTTTGGTTTCTCCAGTTCCAGGGCATCAGCTCATCGAGCTTTTGGACGGGATGGCCGGCGATGCGGGCGAGCACATCGGCCAGCCAGGCTTGGGGATCGACGTCGTTTAACTTCGCTGTGACGATCAGGCTGTACATGAAGGCGGCGCGCTCGCCGCCTCGGTCGGAACCGGCGAACAGCCAGGCTTTTCTGCCAAGCGCCAGACCGCGCAGAGCTCGCTCGGCAGCATTGTTGCTGAGGCAGATCCGGCCGTCGCCGAGGAAGCGGGCGAAGGCATCCCAACGCTTCAGCATGTAATCCATGGCGCCGGCGACGTCGGAGTGGCGCGACAGCTTACGCCGTTCCTCGCGCATCCACGCTTCGAGCGCGGCGACCAGCGGCGCGGCTTGTTCGTGGCGAACGGCAAGCCGCCGGTCGGCCGGCAGACCGTTGATGGAGCGCTCGATCTCGAACAGGGCGTCGATCCGCCAGACGGCTTCCAGCGCGGTCGGCGAGATGGCTCCGGACGTGCTGCCGCGCGCCTTGCGTCGGGCATTTGCCTCGATATCGGCGAGGACGAAGAACTTGCGCCGCGCATGGCTCCAGCACGCCGCCTCCAGGACGAGACCGGCGCCTCGCCCGTCGGCATACAGCTTGCCGTAGCCGCTATAGGCATCGGCCTGCAGGATGCCGCTGTAGGAGGCCAGATGGCGTTGGGGATGTTCGCCCGCACGGTCGCGCGAGTAGAAGAACAGCGCCGCCGGCGGCGCCTGGCCGCCGAACGGGCGGTCGTCGCGGACGTAGGTCCAACATCGTGCTGTGACGGTCTTGCCCTTGGCCAGCACCGGCACCGTCGTGTCGTCGCCGTGTAGCCGCCCGGCAGCCAGGACGTGGGCGATGAGGCGCTCATGGATCGGCTGAAGGGCGGCGCAGCAGGCACCTACTTGGTCCGCCAGCGTCGACAGGCTCAAGGGCACGCCCTCGCGGGCGTAGCGCTCGGCCTGGCGATTGAGTGGCTGATGCTGGCCGTACTTCTCGAACAGGATCATCGCCAGCAGGCTGGGGCCGGCCCAGCCTCTGGGGACCACATGGAATGGCGCCGGCGCCTGGCCGATGTTCTCACAGTCGCGGCACGAGAACTTCTCGCGCACCGTCTGGATCACCTTCCACTGGCGGGGCACGACCTCCAGCGTCTCGGTGATATCCTCTCCGAGCTTCGACAGGCGCGCGCTGCCACAGCAGGCGCAGGCCGTCGGCCCGGCGATCACGACGCGCTCGCGCGGCAGATGTTCGGGGAACGGCTTGCGCGCTGGGCGCTTGCGGGTGAAGGCCGCGACGGCCGTGGTCCTCGCCACCGCCTTCTCGGCGGCCAGATCATCCTCGGTGGCCGTGGCTTCGAGTTCCTCGAGCTGCAGCTCCAACTGGTTGAGCAAACGGGCGCTGCGTTCGGAACGCTGACCGAAGCGATCCCGGTTGAGCTTCTCGATCCACAGCTTGAGGTGGGCGATCAAAGCCTGGTCGTCGGCGACCTTGGCCCGCAGCGTCGCCGCTTCCGCCGTCACTGTCGCGGCATGCGCACGCGCTGCGACGAGCAGCCGCTTCAGGCTCTTGCTATCATTGGGCAGGAGATCGATCGACGTCATCGTGTTTACACAAGAGCACAAACGCGGCGGCTTGTGGCGAACTCGATGCGGGCCGATTCAATCCGTCGCACCGGCGTTTGCGAAGCCCTCAGCCCGCCAGCTGTGGCCGCCATGTGTGTTGCGGATGGCGCCAGTCGATCCCTTCGAGCAGATAGCCGAGCTGGCCGGGCGTGATCACCACCGCGCCATCCGTCGTCGACGGCCACACGAAGCGTCCTCTCTCCAGGCGCTTGGCATAGAGCGAGGCGCCCAGCCCGTCGTACCAGAAGATCTTGATCAGCTTGCCGCTCTTGCCGCGGAAGACATAGAGATCGCCGGCATGTGGGTCGCGCCGAAGCGCCTGCTGGATGCGCAGCGCCAGCGAGTTCATGCCGCAGCGCATATCCGTATGACCGGCCGCGATCCACACCCGCACACCCGACGGAACCGGGATCATCGCCGCGACAAAGCCTCGATCACGCGAGCCAACGCCGCCCCGTCAACCGTCCGATCCACGACGACCCGATCGCCGCAGACCAGCACGATCTCCATCGCGCCCGCTGGTGCCGGCAGCACGGGTGTCGAAGCCGCCTCGACCTCAGTGCTGATCACGGCCGGCACGAACCTCGTCGGCTCGTCCACAGAGGCCGACGCAACCGCCCCCATCACCCGGCGCCATGAGAACAGCAGGTTCGCATTGAGGTCGTGACGCCGGGCCACCGCCGATACCGACGCCCCGCGCTCGTACGTCTCCGCTACGATCCGCCGCTTCTCGTCTTCAGGGCGCACCCGCCGCCGGCGCTTGGCGGCAGAGCCCGATCTCGAAACTGACATCTACGATCGTGTCCATCTGTTCTACACGGACACCATCATCGGGCCCGCGGGACACTCAATCTTCACGATCAGATCTTCAACGTACAGGCGGCCCACGCCGGAGGAATACGTGCTTTTGGCACGGCGAAGACAATGTACGCAATTGGCACATGCACTGTGCCGTGCAGCTTGAAATACGTGACGCGGATTGGAAGGAAGACGACGAGACACGGCGCTTAGCGGAGGAATTTTGCGAACAGCTTAAGCTACGTTGGGAACGGTTGAGGGGCGCGGGTAAGCACAGCAAGCTGGATTTGGTTGAGAACGAAGCGGATTGGATACACTACATTTGCAGAGAAGAAATGATTGGTAGCAGCAGCTTTTGCACGCTGACTACTGCTTTGGGCACTAGAAGCAGCACTATGTGCTGCTCGTAGAGTGACTTTGCATACGCATGATGATGGGGGCACGGCTGATGCAGGCGTGCTTAAGCTAATTTCATGCAAAAAATTGATTGATGACAATCAACGTTAAAGACCAAACAGCGATCACACTCATCGACACGATGAAAGACAAAAACCAAGTCGAAAATGACAACGACCATCAAACGCAAAGCAAAGTAGTGACACTGACCCTCGACGAAGGGTGCCCCTAGCACCCGTTAGCGCGAAACGTGGCCCAGGCAAGCGGCTCTGCCCACCACTCATCCGCAGATGCACGCAGCATCAATAGGTCACCCATTTCCATGTAGCCGGCATCAGGAAGTGTTACGCGCAAGATTTCGTAGTCATCAAAGTATACCTTGATGGCAATCTCTGCGGGAAAGCCAAGTCGAGCTTCAAATAGCTGCTGTAAAGGTGGGCAAGAGAAGTGGGCTATACAGCCCCATATGTCTTCCTCCCCAAAATGATCCAGCGCGACGTCCGCGCTAACGAATGTCAGACCCGTGCTGCCCTTGAAGTCGTTCAATATGGTGGTGACAGCATTCAAGTAGCCCTCCGGCAATGTCTCCGGGATAAGGCCGTACGGCTCTTGGCCGGGAGGATGAAGCTGTTGCAGGGCGGAGGTTACTGTAGTGACCGAAAGTTCGCGGTTTGGGTCCTGGTAATTCTCACGCACTTTAAGGAGCTCATGAACCATCGTCTTAACGATTGGCGTGATGGACTCCAGCATCTCCTCGATATTCTTGCGCTTCCAAGCCGTGTAGGTGCTGATGCGATTACTGGTCATCTAATGCCTGGCTCCTCGGAGCCTTAGTGAATTTTGAATACAGAGACGGTCGGACCGCGTAACGCCCAATAATCATCGAACGCTGCCTTAACGATCCGCATATCTGCGACGTCCAACATGTCTAGTCCGATGATGCTGATCGAATGCAGCTTCGGCTTCGATTCCGACACAACAGCCTCGACGAAGAAAGAATGTCCCTCGCCCCACTGCCGCTTTAACGAGGTCTGAAGCTTAGGAGATGCGAACAAAAAGTTAGTGGCGCGATAT
>CAZXNF010000286.1:0-5207 GCA_964641785.1 uncultured Streptomycetaceae bacterium
CTTCTACCGCGTGCCCGGCACGCGGTAGAAGCGGTCGAACACCCGCCACCGTTCGTCGGCCGGGATGCCCGGGCCGGTGTCCGTCACCTCCAGCAGCGCGCGGCCATCGGCCGGCCGTACCGTCACTGCGACACGCCCGCCTTCCGGCACGTAGCGCAGGGCGTTGTCCACGAGGTTGCCGATCAGCGTGTGCAGCGCCGCCAGCGGCACAGCCACGCGGACGGGCTCCGCTTGCAGATCGATGGTGATGGACCGGGACGCCGCGACGAATGCGAGTTCGCTGACCACGGCCCGCGCGACCGCGTTCAGGGCGACCGGGGCCGCGGGACCGGCCGCCGGGGCGTCCGCCCCGCCATGCGCGGCCCGGGCCGCCGCCAGCAATTGCTCGACCAGGCGCGCCGCGCGCTGGATGCCGGCGGAGAGCTCCGTCATGGCTTCCGTGCGTTCAGTGTCATCGCGCGCGCGTTCGACCAGCTGCGCCTGCAGGCGCAGCGCCGTCAGCGGTGTACGCAGTTCATGCGCGGCGTCGGCCGTAAAGCGTCGCTCGCGGGTGAGCGCGGCATCGAGCCGTGCGAGCAGGTCGTTCAACGCCCCCACCATGGGCGTGATCTCGCTGGGCAGTCCTGCCGCGGGCACCGGCGCGAGCGCGCCGGCACCGCGCGCGGCCAGCGCCTGCGTCACGCGGGCCAGCGGCCGCAGGCCCGCGCCCACGGTCAGCCACACCACCAGCAACAGGAGCGGCAGCAGCGCCGCGAACGGCGCCACCGAGCGCAGCGCGGCGTCGGTGGCCATCCGGTTCCTGAGCTGCATGGGCTGCGCGACCTGGATCACGCGCCGGCCCGCCACCACGCTGAACACGCGCCAGTACTCGCCCTGGAAATTCACGGTGTCGAAACCGCGCGAGTTGCCGAGCGGGATCGGGAGCTGACGATGCGAGAGGTAGAGCGGCGCGCCGTTCTCGTCGCGCGCCTGCACCACGAAGTCCTGCTCGGGATCGAAAGGCACCGTTTCGCCGCCGACGCGCGCGAGCGCGTAATCGCGGGCCGCCAACGCGGTCTGCCGGAGCTGGTAGTCGAACAGCGCGTTGACCTGGTCGCGCGCGAACAGATAGGTGACCGCACCCGCGAGCGCGCCGAAGGCGAGCACGGCCAGCGTGAGGGCGAGCAGCAGGCGGCGGCGGATCGACATCGTGATCAGTCCAGCTTGCCCACGCGGTATCCGGCACCGCGCACGTTCTCGATCGCCTCCGCACCCAGTTTGCGGCGCAGGTTGTGAATGTGCACTTCCACCGCATTGCTGGCGATCTCGTCGTTCCAGCCGTAGAGCCGTTCTTCGAGTTGCGCGCGCGACAGCACCGTGCCGGGCCGCTCCAGCAGCGCGGCCAGCAGCGTGAATTCGCGCGCGGAAAGCTCCACGGGCTTGCCGTGCAGCGTGACGGCGTGCTGCGCGGGATTCAGCTGCAAGGCGCCATGCACCACCGCCGGTTCCGCCCGCCCCGCCTGCCGCCGCGTCAGCGCGCGCATCCGCGCCGCGAGTTCGTCGAGGTCGAAGGGCTTCACCAGGTAGTCGTCGGCGCCGGCGTCCAGCCCGGCAACGCGGTCGGCGATGGCGTCGCGCGCGGTGACCACGATCACCGGCACGCGGTTGCCGCCGCCGCGCAGCGTCTTCAGCACCGCGAGGCCGTCCTTGCGCGGCAGGCCGAGATCCAGCAGCACCAGTTCGTACGGCTCCGCGGCCAGCGCCACCTCCGCCGCCCGCCCGTCGCGGGCCCAGTCGACCGCGTGGCCGTCCCGCCGCAGGCCCTTTCCCACGGCGGCGCCGATCATGGCGTCGTCTTCTACGAGCAGGATACGCATGGGCGAACGCGGATCAGGCCGCCGCGACCGTCACGGGTTCCGGCTCCAGTCCGGCGTTGTAGCGGTCCCACATCACGCTGTAGGCCCGCTCCAGCGCGTGCACCACGCGCTGCGGCTTGAAGAAAGGCGCGCGCGCGCGCGCCTCCACCAGTCCCACGCGCAGGCCCTCCAGGCGTCCGGCGTCCTGCGCCAGGGCGATGGCCAGCGACTGGTACTCGCCGGCATCCGCGGCGACGCCCTCGGCAAGCCCCGCGGCCATGAGCAGGCTGGCGGCGACGCGGCCCGCAAAACAATCGGACGGGGTTGTGATCACCGGCACCCCCGCCCACAGCGCATCGGCGGTGGACGTGTGGCCGTTGTAGCGGCCGAAGGTGTCGAGACCGAGGTCCGCCAGGCGCAGGCGCGAAACGTGCGCGAGCTTGTCCGCCACGTCCGGCGCAAACACGAGGCGGACAGGGTCAATGCCTGCGGCATCCGCCGCGGCGCGCAGGTTCGCGCTGGCGATGTCGTTGACCTGCTTCAGCCACAACACGCTGCCGGGCACCGCCTTGAGGATCGCCATCCACACGGCCCACACCTGCGGGTCGATGCGCGACGGCTGGTTGAAGTTGACGAACACGAAGGCATCCGCCGGCAGCCCGTGCGCCGTTCGTGCGCCGCGGTCGAGCACGGGTGCTGCGGCGATCGCGGCATCGGACACCATGAACGAATCCGGCAGGCGCACGAAGCGTTCGCTGAACTCCGCGTCGAGAGCGGCCGGCGCCACCGTAGCGTCGGCGATGAAGTAGTCGACGAAGCGCGCGCCCGTCGTGCCGGGATAACCGAGGTAATGCGCCTGCAACGGCGCCGGCCGGTGTGCGAGGATGCCCAGCCGGCTGCCGGACGCATGCCCGCCGAGATCGACGAGGATATCGACGCCCGCCCCGGCGATGGTCCGCGCGATCTCGGCGTGCGACAGTCCGCGCCCCTCCACGAAACGGTCCGCCCCCTCCTTCACGCGGCGGCGGTACTCGCTGCCGTCGTCGCGCCCGTAGGAAAACGCCAGCACCTCGACCTTGTTGCGGTCGTGCGTGCGGAACAGTTCGCCCGCGAGGTGCGTAACCGCGTGGTCGCGGAAATCGCCCGACAGGTAGCCGATGCGCAGTTTCGAGCCGCGGGTTTCGCGCCGCGCGCCCATGTGGCTCGCGCGGCGCTCGATGCGCTCGAGGTCGGCGGCGCGCGCCTCTGCGGCGGCGCGGCGCGCAGGCGCCGGCAGGCCGAGCAGCAGCGCATCCATGGGCATGACGAAATCGGTCCACGCCTTGCCGCCCGCGATGCGCGCTTCGATTGCCGCCCGCTCGCGCGCGAGCGCCGGCCAGTTGCAGGTCTCGGCCAACGGCCGCAGCAGCGCGCGGCGCACGGCGGGATCGTCCGGTGCCACCCGCGCGGCAGCCTCAAGGTGTTCCAGCGCAAGACCGATGCGGCCGGCGTAGCGCAACTGCGCGGCGTAGGCCACGCGCGCTTCCACCAGATCGGGTGCCAGCCGTACCGCTTTCTCCAGCAGTTCGATGCCACGCGCGAGTTGGTCGCGCTCGATCAGGGTCTGGCCCATGCGCGTGACGAGCACGGCGTCATCGGGCGTGGCGCGCAGGGCCGGCTCCAGCAGCTTTAGCGCGGCCGCCGAATTGCCGACCTCGAGCGCCGTCGCCGCATCGCCCGCGGCGCGGCGCTGCCGCACCCCGTGCAGGACGTTATCGAACAGGGAATTCAACATGGCGGCATGGACACAAGAGGAGGAGGGAAAGGGGTGGGTCCGCCTGGACTCGAACCAGGGACCAAGGGATTATGAGTCCCCTGCTCTAACCAACTGAGCTACGGACCCCTTCGGGAAGCGCTGAAAAACGTTTCATTCGTCATTCCGGCGAAGGCCGGAATCCAGTGAATTCAAGGCACTGGACACCGGCCTTCGCCGGTGTGACGGGATAACTCAAAGGTTCCTTAGAGGAATGATCGCATAGAAGCGCCGGCGGCCTGAGGATGGCGCTGCTCACGCCGCACGCTCCGGTGCAGCCCACAGGCCGTCGATCGCGGACTCGAGGTCCGCGACCCGTCCGGGGGTATCGAAAAATGGGGCCTGCGTGCGCGCTTCGGCCAACCGGCGGCGGAGCGCCTGCGCGGCCGCGGGCTCGGTGCCAAGCCGGATCGCGGATGCGCGGTATTGCGTCAGATCGGCCGCCACCAGATCGCCCAGCCCGGCCGCGTGCACGAGACTGGACGCGACGCGTCCCGCAAAGTGCTGCGCCGGCGCCGTCAGCACCGGCACACCCGCCCACAGGGCATCGGCCGTCGTGGTGTGTCCGTTGTGCCAGCCGGCCGTGTCCAGCATGAGGTCGGCCAGCGCCAGCCGCGCGCAATGCGCCTGCTTGTCCGGCATACGCCGCGCGAACACCAGCCGGGCAGGATCGATGCCCTGCGCGCGGGCACGCTCGCGCAAGCGCTCCGCGACCATCGTCTGCGCGCCGGCCAGCCACAGCACCGATGCCGGCACGGCACGCAGCACCTCCAGCCAGAGGTCGAAGAGTTCGCGGCTGATGCGCGAGGCGGTGCTGAAATTGCAGTAGACGAAGGCATCGGGCGGCAGCTGTTCGTCGGCACGCGTGGGCGCCGAGGTCACGTCCGCCGTGCCCGCGGATTCGGCGGCGCTCGCCATGAAGCAATGCGGCACGCGCACCACGGGTTCGGTGAACTCGGCCGCGAGCTCGGGTGGCGTCGCCACGGCGTCGGTCAGAAAACCGTCGAGATAGTCCGCGCCGATGGTGCCGGGGTAACCGAGGTAGTGCGCCTGCACGGGCGCGGGACGGCGCGCCAGCACGCCCAGCCGCGTGCCCCCGGTGTGGCCACCGAGGTCGAGCAGCACATGCACGCCGGCCTCCGCCATCCGCGCGGCCGCGCGGTCGTCGTTGTCGCGCTGCACGTCGATGAAACGGTCCACCGACGCTTCGATGTCGCGCCGGTAACGGCTGCCGTCATCCGGACCGTACGACACCGCGCAGACCTCGAAACGGTCGCGGTCGTGCAACCCGAGGACGCCGCGCAGCAAGTGGCCCACCGGGTGGTCCCGGAAATCGCGCGAGAAATAGCCCACGCGCAGGCGCTGCGGTCGCGCCGCAGGGCGCGTGGTGCGCGCGACGGGCCGCGCGCCGCGGGCCGCGAGGCGGGCGTGATGCGCTGCCGAGAACCTGCGTTGTGCCATATCGAGTCCGAGATAAACGGTAGTCAGCGGCGAGACGCGGGTGACCCACGCCGCGGCCGGCTGTTCCCCCACCAGCGCGCGTAACGCCGCAGCCTGCACTGCCGCCCGCTCCCACGCGC
>CAZXNF010000287.1:0-5205 GCA_964641785.1 uncultured Streptomycetaceae bacterium
CAGATTCTGTAGAAAACAAATCCGCAAGTCTCTGCTTGAGCCACGTCAGGGTCAGGGCTTGTCGCAGCATATCGAGGTCATAAACTCTGCCTTGATCGTACGCGATGCGTCGACAAATCTTGTCGACGCTGCGGAAATCATTCATGTTCTCGCCAATCTTGCGCCATTGACGCTGGAACAGTGAATGTACCGCTGCGTTTAGCCATTTGGATCGGGGGGGTCAGCGTGCCGAAGCCTTGGAGTCCATAGAAGTTTCCGTCGCGATACTGAAAAGTTCCATGCATCTTTTGCCAGTGAGAAGATGTGCCCGCCTCGTCCGTATCGGCTTGGCTGGCGAGAAAGCGAATTGCTTCTGTATTACGGTAGCTGTTGAGCATTAGGTTGGTCGAGTTACCAATAAAGAGGCCGCTAAAGGAAGAGTCTGGAGGGAATGGCACTGACTTAAGGTTCCTTCCCCCGCTTGCGGGGGAAGGCTAGGATGGGGGCGAGCGATTTTGCCCCTTCCCTAACCCTCCCCCGCGCAGCGCGCAAAGGAGGGGATCTGCGAAAGATTGCTAAAGTCAGTGCCATTCGAGTCTGGAGGCGTACTATCAAATTAGTATAATTGTTCATCAGGCGTCTCGATGAAACTCAAAACTGTGTTTTCCTCAAATTCCACCACCGTGCGCCATCCGGGCTTGCTCGACCGCATGCAGAGCCGCGTGCTGTTCGGCTCGAGCTACGCTGACCGCCATCTCGTGCCGCCGCCGGATGCGGAGCAGCTTCGTCGCGCGGATGAATTGAAGCGCGAGGGCACCGTGGTGCTCGAACGCTACCTCGCGCCCGAGCGGCTGGCGCGCATGCAGGCGGAATTCGCGCAGGCGCTCGACGCGCTCGACTTCGAGATGCCGGTGCTCGCCCAGAGCCGCGTGGACCCCGCGCGCCATACCGCGCTGATCGACAACTACATGTTTGGCACCCCGGCCCAATTGCGCGAGTGGGGTGTCACCTTCGACCGCAACGAAGCCAAAAGCTACGAGCAGGTGCTGCGGGACTTCAATCCCTCCACACTCACCACCTATATGCTGGAGCGCTCGGCGGCGTTTCGCGAAACCTGGCTCGATCCTTTTCTGCTCGGCATCGTCACCGAGTACCTGGGGCTTGTGCCGCGGCTGGCCGAGGCCTACATGCGGCGCAACTACCCGGCGCCGCACCGCACGATGAACCACTTCTGGCATCGCGACCTCAACACGCCCTTTCACCTGGTCAAGGTGTTCTTTTTCCTGACCGATTGCGACGTGCATACTGGCCCGCACGAGTTCGTGCGCGGCAGTCATCGCCGGCTCGACGCGTTGAACGGGAAACGCTATTTCACCGACACCGAAGTGGACGCGGTCTACGCGCCGGAAAGCCACGAGCGCATGGTGAGTTCGGTGCCGGCCGGTACCGTGGTGATCGAGGACACGCGCGGATTGCATCGCGCGGCGTTGCCGGAGACGGGTTTCCGCGACCTCGGCTATGCGACCTTCATGCCGCTGCGGCCCTTCTACCCGCATCGCAACTACGCGCTGCCGCGCACGGCGCTCGACGCGCTGTCGCCTTTCCAGCGCGCCTTCATTCCCGACAGCATGCTGGTGTAGGCCCACGGGCGGCTATCCCTCCGCCCGCACCATCCAGCGGATCCACAGGCCGTCGGCGGCCGGCCGGTAGCGCCAGAGCCGGTCGTCCAGCCAGCCCGCCAGCGGCACCACGTTCGCCATCGCCGCGGCGCGATACGCCACCCGCAGCGGCAGCGCGGACACCCCGGGTAGCCGACCGAAGGTCTCGCAGCGTTCCTCCCTTAGCCCGCCCAGTGCGGCGAGTTTGTGCAAGGCCGGCGGCGTGAAAAACCACGTGTGCGGAAACACATCGCGCTTGAAGCGGTAATCGGCGTGCGGCACTTCGATGTAGGCCAGCCCGCAGGGGGCGAGCAGATGGCGCAGCGCGGCGAGCAACGCGGGCGGATCAGCGACGTGCTCCAGCACATGGTTGAGGAAGATCGCGTCGTAGCCGGGCTGTGCCTGCGCGAGTCCCGGCAGCCGTTCGACTGCGGCGTCCGTCACGCGCGCACGGATCAACGCGCTCATTGCCGGATCGGGTTCCACGAAGTGATAGGTCAGCGCGCGTCCGGGCAGGGAACTGCGCCACTGATCCGCGATCCACCCGTGGCCGGCGCCGACGTCCAGCACACGCAGCGCATCGCCGGCGGGGAGCAGCGGTTGCACCGCCGCTACGCGATGCCGACACTGGTTGCGCTCGTGCAGCACCTGCCGGCGGTCGCGCGCGACGGTATCGCCCCAGTAGCGGCCGTCGGCATAGAAGGCATCGAGCGCCGCCTGCGGGTACTCGGGCAGCGCCTGGCCCAGGCCGCAGCCCGTGCAGACGCGGATCGAATCGAAGCGGATGGGGGCCGCGGGCGCGCCGGCGGCGGGGTAAGAAACGGCGGTGAAGGCCGTGCCGCCGCAGGCGATGCAGGCAGCGGCCATCAGACCGCGGTGCCGCCGTCCGGTTTGGCGTCGCGCCGGTCCGCGATGACACGTGCCGGCACGCCGGCCACCAGCGCGTAGTCCGGCACATCGCGCGTGACCACCGCGCCGGCGGCGACAATGACGTGTGAGCCGATGGTGACGCCGGCGACGATGACGGCATTGGCGCCGACCCAGACATCGTCGCCGATGACGATGCGCTCCGCGGTGTGCCCCTGATCCCACATCGGCACGTCGGTGTGCGCGGTCCCGTGGTTGCTCGCGCGGATCACCACGTTGGGGCCGATCATGACGTCGTTGCCGATGGTGATCTCGCCGCCGTTGTCCGCGATGACCTGCGCGTTGCCGTTGGCGCCGAAGCGGTTGCCGATCGTCAGTCGTCCGTTGCCGCAGGCGCGCAGCACGGCACCGTCAACGAGGTAAATGCCGTCGCCTACACGCATGTTGCCGGGGCAGGCGATCAGCACATGGCGGCCGATGGACAGCGTGCGGCCGGCGGTGCCGAACCGGCACCGGTAATACCACCGCCGCAGCAGTCGGCCGATGCAGCCCGGAATCGCGCCGGTGGTCGCGGCCATCCATTCATGAAATTCGTCGAGCAGCATCGCCGCTAGTCAATCCACGTTGCCAAGCGTGCGGCCGCCGCTCGCCCAGCCGCCGAGCGTCGGATAGAAGAGCCGGTGCAGGCGGTAAAAAAAATGGGACAGCCGTCCGCGCCCCGGGAAGTGCGGGATGCGCGTGGACCACGCGACATGGCTGCACAGGGCGGTGTCGATGGCATCCGCGGTGGCGGCATCGAACAGCGCGCGGTTGGGCGCGAACAGCTCGATCGCGTAATCGCGATAGCCGTAGAGCAGCGAGATCGCGAGCGCATGCGCGAGCCGCGTCCGGCGGGTTTCATCATCGGCGTCGGCGCCGAGCGTGCGCTGGAACGCGGCCTCGGTCTTGAAATACAGTGCGTCGCCGAACGCGAGTTGGCCCTTGGGGCCGCCGTAGCGCGCGCCCTTCGCGCGCTTCCAGTAGCTGTGGCGCAGGTCCATCAACTGGAAGCCGGCGTCCGCCAGCATTCCATCGGTGTCGCCGAAGCGCGACTGGCCTTCGTATAGCGCGCCAAACAGCACTTCCACTTCGAGACCGAAAACCGCCGTGGCGAGCGTCAGCGGGGCCCCCTCCAGGATCGCGTGCTCGGCGCCCTGGGTGTCGATCTTGATGAAGTCCGCATCGCGGACTTCATGCGCGGCCAGCAGCGCGTCGAGGCGGTCGGCCGGGATCGTCACCTGCCGTTCGACGGCGTAACGCCCGGGGTCGGGGAAGCGGTCGAGGAATGCCAGGTTCGGCGCGTGGATCGAGGACGTGCCGCCCTCGCGGCCGACGTTGAGCGTGAGATCGCCACGCGCGCGATGGACCGCGGCGTTGATGTAGACGAAGCGCTGCGGGTCGGCGGCGGCCTTCAGTCGCGCGTACTCGGCAGGGTCTGGCTCAAAGCCGACCACCCGCAGGTACTCGCGCGCGGCGCGCCAGTTGGGCTGCAGGCCGCCGCGCGCGCCGATGTCGACCAGCGTGAGCGGATGGGCGCTGAACAGCGGGGCGAGGGCGGGAGTGAGGAAGATCGACATGGAGCGGAGCCTGATCAGCGGCCGGCGAGAAGGTCAGGCCGCTGACTCAAGATGCGCTTCCCAACCGGGAAAAACCAGCACCGCCGGGTGGCACTTGAGCGCGCGTGCGATCACCATGGCACGCTCAACGCCGAGGCGTACCCGGTCGTTCTCGATCGCCGACAGCGTGGCCTGGGGGATTTTCGTGCGTGCCGCAAGCTGGTTCTGGCTGAAGCCCTGGAGCTCGCGGAGGATGCGCACGGAATCCCCGACCGTAACGGCGGCACGTTTTTTTGCAGGGCGAAACTGACTCATGACGGCCTCCGGTAATCGTGGGCGGTGGATGGTCTGCTAAAGCTCAAGCACGAGGCGAATGCCATCGTCCACCTCCGAAAGCAGGCGGGGCGCAACTCTTCCAACGCGCTCGGTCAGGAACGTCTTGTCGACCGTGATGATTTGCGAAACGTTGACGACGGAGGGTTTGGAAAGACCTGTTCCCTTGGCGGGTATACGGACGTTGCCCGGCGCATCAGCCAGTCGCAGATGCGACGTAATGACGACAGCGATCACGGTATTGATGCGGCTCTCGTTGAAGCTGTTGGCGGAAACGATCAAAAGTGGCCGGCGGAATCCCGGTTCGGAGCCGGCGGGTTCAGGAAGGGACGCCCACCAGATCTCGCCGCGGCGCATCACCACTTGCCGGGGGCGAGTGAACGTTGCTGCACCAACCGGAGGCCCGGATCCAGTGCGGAATCGTTCACCCCGGCGCCGTAGATTTCGTTGAGATGCGCAGTGACGATGTCGTCACGGTGCCGCTCGATGAGCGCCGCCACCGCCTGGGAGTAAAGCTCGCTGCGTGACACGCCCAGTCGTGCGGCCAACTGTTCGGCCGAACGGAACACGCGGTCGGGAATGGAGATGGCTGTTTTCATTGTGCGTAGTATAACAAAAGTTATACTTTTGACTTGACGAGAGGTGATGGTGGGGTTGTGCATCAAGACCTGGCGCCCGATCCCTGCCCCCATCCCGGCCTTCCCCCGTAAACGGGGGAAGGTGAAAAGCACGGGCTCCCTCCCTTGCAGCAGTGCTGCGGGGGAGGGCTGGGG
>CAZXNF010000288.1:0-5190 GCA_964641785.1 uncultured Streptomycetaceae bacterium
CTGCAGTTCGACTGCGCCCTGTCGTACGGCCTTTGCGAATACCGCAGCACGCTGGCGATGCTCGCGGAACACGGCTGGTCGGCGCGCCGCTGCATCCCCCACGGCGGCCACCAGCTCTCGCTCAATATTGCCGCGGGGCTGGGCCTCGGCGGCAACGAATCCTACCCCGGGGTATTCCAGCCCTTCGGCGGGTTCGCGGACGGCATCCCGGTGGAAGATTCGCACGTGCGCATGCCGTCGGCGCCGGGCATCGGCTTCGAGGCGAAGCGCGACCTCATTGCCCTGATGCGCGAACTCGCGGCCTGAGCGGATGGCGCCGGATCGTCCGGCCGATCGGGGATAATGCGGCATGCCCGCCGCCCTTTCCGCCTCTCCGCTGACGACGCGCGCACTCGACGTGCTGCGCCTCCTGGCCGACGGCGAATTCCATTCCGGCGAGGCGATGGCGCGCACGCTGGGCGTGTCGCGCGGCACGGTGTGGAACGCGCTGGCGGCGATCGAAGCGACGGGCGTGGAAGTGTTCCGTGTCCACAAGCGCGGCTACCGGTTGCCGCACACCATCGAACTGCTGGACTCAGCGCGCGTGCGTCAGGTGCTGGGGCCGCGGGCCGCGGCCTTCGATCTCGCGGTGGTGCCGATCGCTGCTTCCACCAATACCGAACTGCTGGCGCGCGCGGCGCAGGGTGCGCGTTCGGGCGCCGTGCTGGCGGCGGAAGCGCAGACGGCGGGGCGCGGCCGTCGCGGCCGGCCGTGGGTGAGTCCGGTTGGCGGCGCGCTGGTATTTTCGCTGCTGTGGCGCTTCGAGCAGGGCGCGGCATGGCTCGCGGGACTATCGCTCGCAGTCGGCGTGGCGCTGGTGCGGGTGCTGCGCGCGCACGGCGCGCACGCGCAGCTCAAATGGCCCAATGACGTGCTGGTCGGCGGCGGCAAGCTGGCCGGTATCCTGATCGAACTGCAGGGCGACGCCAGTGGCCCCAGCGCGGTGGTGATTGGCGTTGGCCTGAACCTCGCGCTGCCGGCCGCCGCGCGCGATGCCATCGATCAGCCGGTGGCGGATCTCGCGGAAGCCTGCGCAGCCCCCCCCGGGCGCAACGCCCTGCTCGCCGCGCTGCTGGGTGAACTGCATACCGTGCTGACGGCGTTTGCCCGCGACGGATTCAAGCCTTTCGCGCGCGAATGGGAGGGCTGCCACGCGCATCAGGGCCGGCGCGTGACCGCCACGCTGCCGGACGGCAGCACGCTCACCGGTGTCGCGCGGGGCGTGGCGGAAGACGGCGCGCTGCTGATCGAGGCCGGCGGCAAGTCCCGGCGCTTCATCAGCGGCGACGTGTCGCTGCGGGTGTCCACGGAGGGGCGATGACCGTTCTGCTGCTCGATGCCGGCAACACGCGTCTCAAGTGGGGGCTGCACGACGGCGCGCGCTGGCTGGCGCAGGACACGCTGGAATACGCGCGGATCGCGGACCTCCCGCAGGCTGTCGCGGCGCACGGCAAGCCCGGCCGCGCGCTGGGGACGAATGTCGCGGGCGACCGGATCGGCGCGACGGTGGCGTCGGCGCTGGCGGCTGCGGGCGTCGCGCTCGTGTGGAATGTGCCCGTCCATGAACAATGCGGCGTGCGCAACAGTTACGGCGATCCCGCGCAGCTCGGCGCCGACCGCTGGGCCGCGGCGATCGGCGCGCACGCGCTGTTCGGGGCCGCGGCCGTGGTGGTGAACGCCGGCACGGCGATCACTGTGGACGCGCTGAGCGCCGACGGCGTGTTCCTCGGCGGCCTGATCCTGCCCGGTCTCACGCTCATGCGCGACGCGCTGGCCGAGGGTACCGCGCAACTGCCGCGCGCGGACGGCGCCTTCGCGTTTTTTCCGGCCAACACCGCGGATGCCATCGCCAGCGGCGCGCTGAACGCGGCCTGCGGCGCCATCGAGCGGATGGCGGACTACCTGGAAGCGAGCGGTGGGGCGCCGCCGCTCATTGCGCTGTCGGGCGGCGATGCCTCGCAACTGCTGCCGCACCTCGCGGTGGAGAGCCGGCTCGTGGATAATCTCGTCCTCGAAGGCCTGCGGGCCGTCGCGCATTTCGACACCGACGCCACCGCCTCCCGATGAGAGCCCTCTTCCTTCTCCTGCTGCTCGCCAACGCCGGCTTTTACGTCTACATGACGTACCTGCGTGGTGCACCGGGCGACGACGCGCAGCTCGCGCTGCTGCAGATCAGTCCGGAAAAAATGCGCATCGCCAAGCCGGGCTTGAAGCCGGCGAACGCGCTGCCGGCGGCCAAGGGCGAGCCGGCCCCGGCGCTGCCGCAGGCCTGCATCGAATGGGGGCCCTTCGATGCCAGCGATCGCAAGCTGGTGGAGCCGCAGTTGGCCGTGCTGGCGCTGGGCGACCGCCTTTCCCTGCGGGATGTCGGCGACGGTTCCTTCTGGGTCTACATTCCGCCGCTGAAGGGCAAGCCCGAGGCCGACAAGAAAATGGCCGAGGTGCGCGCCCGCGGTGTGAGCGACTTCTCCCTGCTGCCGGGCGAAGGGCCGTGGCAGTGGGCAATTTCCTTCGGCGTGTTCCGCAGTGAGGACAACGCCAAGTCGCGCCTCGCCCAGTTGCGCGAGAAGGGCATCCGCTCGGCGGTGCTGGGCCCGCGCGGCGGCGACACCCTGTTCGTGGTGCGCGACCCCAGCGACGCGATGACCGCCAAGCTCGCGGTCCTGCAGAAGGACTTTCCGCTGACGGAACTGAAGCCCGTCACCTGCACGGCGCCGGACAAGCCCTGACCCGTGGCGCCTAGCGCTCGCGGATCTTGGCGAGCAGCGCGGTGGTCGAGCGCTCGTGTTCGAAGGGGAGGGCATGCACGGCGCCGCCCCAGCCGAGGACTTCGCGGCTGCCGACGATCGCCTCCGGCTGCCAGTCGCCGCCTTTCACCAGCACCTCCGGCCGGATCGCTACGATCAGCTCCAGCGGCGTGTCGGTGTCGAACCACGTCACCAGGTCCACATCTCCCAGCGCGGCGATCACGGCCGCGCGGTCATCGCGGGCGTTCAGCGGGCGGTCGTCGCCCTTGCCCAGCCGTTTCACCGAGGCATCCGTGTTGAGCGCCACCAGCAGGCTCGCGCCGAGCGCGCGGGCGCGCGCGAGGTAGGTCACATGGCCGCGATGCAGCAGGTCGAATACGCCGTTGGTGAACACCAGCGGACGCGGGAGTTCGGTGATGCGCGCCGCGAGCACCGACGGCGGGCACAGCTTGCGTTCGAAACCGGGGGCGGCGTGGGGTGCAGTCATGCCGCCCAGTGTAGCGCACCGCCCCCCGCGCTGACGTTCAGGCGGGGAGGCTCTTGCGGTAGCGGTTGAGGTCCTGCACGGAGTGAAAGGTCTGGCCGAAGAGGGAGGAGAGGTTGCGCAGGATGCCCTGCACCACCTTGCCCTCCCACTCGCGGTCGAAGCGGATCTGCTCGTCGAGCCAGCGTTCGAGCCACGACGGATCGGGCAGCTTCGACTGCACGGTGTCCTGCGGGAAGAGCGCCTTGTTCACGTGCAGGTTGGTCGGATGCAGCGGCTTGCCGCTGCGCCCGGAACTCGCCATCAGCATGCCGATCTTGGCGAAGGCGCGCCGCGCCACGTCGCCGCTCGCCCCCAGCGCCTTCTTCATGTACTGCAGGTAGGCGCCGCCATGGCGGGCCTCGTCGCGGGAGATGAGGTCGTAGATGGCGCGGATGACCGGCTCGGTGTGCCATTCCGCCGCGCGCCGGTACCAGTGGTTCAGCCGGATCTCGCCGCAGAAATGCAGCATCAGGGTTTCCAGCGGGGGCGCCGGGTCAAAGGCGAAGCGCACGGCGTGCAGTTCGTCCTCGGTCGGCGCGAGGTCGGGACGGAAGCGCCGCAGGTACTCCATCAGCACCAGCGAGTGCTTTTGCTCTTCATAGAACCACACCGACATGAAGGCCGAGAAATCGCTGTCGTGCTGGTTGTCGCGCAGGAACATTTCGGTGGCCGGCAGCGCGGCCCACTCGGTGATGGCGTTGAACTTGATGGTCAGCGCCTGCTCGTCGGTCAGCCGGGTCCGGTCGAACGCCGCCCACGGGACGTCGCGCTCCATGCTCCAGCGCACGCGCTCCAGAGACTGGAAAATCTCCGGGTAGAGCATGCCGTTGAACTTGACGAATTCGGCCTGGGCCAGCATGGCGCTCCCGTGGGTAATCCGGCGATGGAGGAGATACGGACAGAAGGCAAATAACGGATGCAGATTAAGCGGTGGTTACCGGAATACGAGCCGAAGGTTACCAAAAACTCGGGCCATCAGAGGTGCTCCGCATGGTTGAGCATCCGGTCCGCCGTTGCGCGGATGGCCTGCCGTTCGTGCGCGGACAGCCGGCCGATATTGCTGGCCATCAGCGACGTCCGGGGATTGCCCGCGAACAAGGCCTCGTGACGGTCCAGAAAGTTCCAGTACAGCGTGGTGAACGGGCAGGCCTTTTCCCCGGCGCGGACCGCGGGATCGTAGCGGCAGCCCTTGCAGTAGTTGCTCATGCGCTTGATGTAGGCGCCGGAGGCGACGTAGGGTTTGCTGGTGAAGCGGCCGCCATTGGCGTAAAGCGCCATGCCGGCGGTGTTCGGCCGCTCCACCCAGTCCACGGCGTCCACGTAGACCGCCAGGTACCAGTCGCAGACCTGCTGCGGGTCGAGGCCCGCCAGCAGGGCGAAGTTGCCGGTGACCATCAGGCGCTGGATGTGGTGGGCGTAGCCGTGACGCAGCGTCTGGCCGAGGGTTTCGCGCAGGCAGTTCATGTGCGTGTCCGCGGTCCAGTACCAGGCCGGGAGCGGGCGGGTGTGGCCGAAGTGGTTGGCGTTCGCGAGACCGGGCATGTCGAGCCAGTAGACGCCGCGGATGAACTCACGCCAGCCCAGCACCTGGCGGACGAAGCCCTCCACGCCGGCGAGCGGAAGCTTGCGCAGCCGACCCGCCTCGACGGCTGCAGCGATCACTTCGCGCGGATTGAGGAGCTTCAGGTTGAGCGCCGCCGACAACAGCGAGTGCCAGGCAAAGGGCGTGCCGGTCCACATCGCATCCTGGTAGGTGCCGAAATGCGGCAGGCGGTCGCGAACGAAGGCGGCGAGCGTCTCCAGTGCCTGCGCGCGCGTGACCGGCCAGGCGAAGTCGGCGAGGCTGCCGGGGTGACGCGCGCGCAGGCACTGGAGACG
>CAZXNF010000289.1:0-5145 GCA_964641785.1 uncultured Streptomycetaceae bacterium
TCACTGGACGGCGCCCGCACCGAGATCTCGGCTTACGCGCCGCGCATGATCGTGATGAAGATCAATCCGCAGAAGATCCGCGACGTCATTGGCAAGGGCGGCGCAGTCATCCGTGCGCTGACCGAGGAAACCGGGACGTCGATCGACATTCAGGACGACGGCACCGTCACCATCGCGTGCGTGTCGCCTGAGGGCGGCGAGCTGGCGAAGAAACGCATCGAGGAAATCACCGCGGACGTCGAAGTGGGCCGTGTCTACGACGGCACCGTGCTGAAGCTGCTCGATTTTGGCGCCATCGTGAGCGTGCTGCCGGGCCGCGACGGTCTGCTCCACATCTCGCAGATCGCCAACGAACGCGTCAACGCGGTGGCGGACCATCTCAAGGAAGGCCAAGCCGTGCGCGTGAAGGTGCTGGAGGCCGACGAGAAGGGCCGTCTGCGCCTGTCCATGAAGGCGGTGGGCGGCGATGCGCCCGCACCGGCACCGGCGGTGGCAGTGGCTGCGGCGCCGGCTGAAGTGACCCCGTAAGCATCCAGTTACAGCAACAATGAAAAAGGGCAGCCAAGGCTGCCCTTTTTTACGTCCTGAGCGGCTCGCCCAGCTTGTTTTTAGTGTGACGTGAAAGTCTGCTATTTGGCCAATTGCTTTTCCCGCAGTTCGTCCAGGGTCTTGCAGTCGATGCATAGCGTCGCGGTGGGGCGCGCTTCGAGCCGCTTGAAGCCGATCTCGACCCCGCAACTCTCGCAGTAGCCGTAATCGCCGGCATCGATGCGGCCGATCGTCTCGTCGATCTTCTTGATCAGCTTGCGTTCCCGGTCGCGGTTGCGCAGCTCGAGCGACATATCGGATTCCTGGCTCGCCCTGTCATTGGGGTCGGCGAATACGGTCGCTTCGTCCTGCATCGTGTGCACGGTGCGGTCGATATCCTGGCCCAGTTCGCGCTTCATTTCCTCCAGCATGCCGCGGAAGTACGCGAACTGGCGCGCGTTCATATACTCTTCCTTGCCCTTGGGTTTGTAGGGCGGGTAAGCCTTGTGCAATTCGGTCGCCATGAGGGGTGGCCTGACTTTCAAAAAGGCGCTTTTATATCAGCTATGTGCGCCACTCGCAAGGCGCGAATCCCGGGCCCGGCGGAAGCGCCCAATTCATTGATTTTTCAGGGGCTGCGCGCTATAGTGTGTAGCATTACGAGTCGGTTCGCGGGCGCCTGCGGGTTTCTTTCGGCGCACGCTTGATCGCAAGCGTTCCGTTCTGTGGCCATAAGTCTATTCGGCGCCTGTTTGACCCGCTGGCCCGCTGGCCCGCTGGCCTGAGGGCGAAAGGCAGCGAAGTGCCCGTAGCTCAACCGGATAGAGCACCGGCCTTCTAAGCCGGCGGTTGCAGGTTCGATTCCTGTCGGGCACGCCAGTATCATCCGTATTATTCTGCTTTCAATGGTGGCTGTAGCTCAGCTGGTAGAGTCCCGGATTGTGATTCCGGTTGTCGCGGGTTCGAGTCCCGTCAGCCACCCCAAATTCCTGTTTCCGTTTCCCTTACCGTCGGCCGGCAGCGCAGGCGCATTCTGCCTGCGCGCAGGGCCTTACCGGCATTGTCCGAGGCGCCAGACCACGGCATCAGGAGGAGTTCGATGAAGATCACGCACATCCAGTCTCAGGTCGTGGTGCTGCCGGGCGAGGAGCCGTTGGCTGGCGGTCCTGCTTCGCCCAAGGACACCAAGAATTTCGTGACCTTGCGCATTGGCACGGACGCCGGCATCGAGGGGCTCGGCGTGACCTTCTTCGGCGGAGCCCTGACCGGCACCCTGAAAAGCGCCGTGGACGAACTGGGTGCGCTGACCATCGGCGAGGATCCTCTGCGCATCGAGGCGATCGTGCACAAGCTGCGCACGGCGGCCGGCAACAGCGCGGGGCCTGGCGGCATTTTCACGCTGGCGCTGTCCGCCATCGACATCGCGCTGTGGGACATCAAGGGCAAAGCTTTCAACCTGCCGCTCGCGCGCCTGCTCGGCGGCTACCGGGACCGCGTGCCTACGTATGCGAGCGGTGCGCTGATGCGCGGCTTTCCGCTCGATCACACGGTCAGGGCCGCGAAGACGCTGGTGGACAAGGGTTTCCGGCAGATGAAAACGCAGCTCGCGCTGCCCGGCGATACCAACCCGGCGCGTGAGATCGACCACATCCGGCGCGTGCGCGAGGCGGTGGGACCGGAAATCGATCTCATGTGCGACATCAACCAGCGCTGGGGCGTGCACCAGGCGATCGACATCGGCAGCCGGATCGCGGACGTGGGCCTGTTCTGGCTGGAGGACGTGACGACGCACGACGATTATCAGGGTCTCGCCCGCGTGACCAAGGCGCTGTCGACGCCGGTGGCGGGCGGTGAGTACGTCTACGGCATCGCACCGTTCCGGCAGATGATGGAAGCGGGCTCGGTGGATATCGTGATGATCGACGTGCTGCGCGCAGGCGGCATCACGCAGTGGATGAAGATCGCCGGGATGGCCGAGGCGTTCAATCTCCCGGTGGTGAACCACCTTTATCCAGAAGTTTCCGTGCACCTCGTGTCGGCGATCCCGCACGGCCTCACGGTCGAGTACATGCCGTGGTCCCTGAAGCTGTACAAGCAGGGACCGGCGATCGAGAAGGGACAACTCGTGGTGCCGGACCGCCCGGGGCTGGGTCTTGAATTCGATCCGGACACGCTGGCCCGTTACGGCGTCCGCGGCTGACGCGCGTGGGTAGCAGCGCGGCTCAGCGCTTGTGCTTGAGCAGCCGCTGCTTTTCGCGCTGCCAGTCGCGTTCCCTGGCGGTATCGCGCTTGTCGTGTTGTTTCTTGCCCTTGGCCAGTCCGATTTCGAGCTTGATGCGTCCACGCGAGTAATGCAGATCGAGCGGCAACAGCGTATAGCCGGCCTGCTGGACCGCGCCGATCAGGCGCTGGATTTCCTCGGCATGGAGCAAGAGCTTGCGCGTGCGCACGGGGTCCGGCGTGACGTGCAGGGAGGCCGTCGGGAGCGGGCTGATGTGCGCCCCGATCAAAAACAGTTCCTCGCGGCGCACCACCACGTAGGCTTCCTTCAGTTGCGCGCGCCCGGCCCGGATCGCCTTCACCTCCCAGCCCTCGAGGACGATGCCGCCCTCGAACCGCTGTTCGACGAAGTAGTCGTGAAACGCCTTCTTGTTTTGCGCGATGCTCATGGCGGGACCGGGATTCTAGCAGCGCGCCGCGTGTGGCCCGCGCACGGGGCGCGCCGTGGCTGAAGTCAGTCGCACCGTGCTCGTCGGCCACCCGGCGGCGCGCATGTTCGAACTGGTCGACGGCGTCGAGGACTACCCCCTGTTCCTGCCGTGGTGCGGCGGATCCTCGGTGGAGGCGCGCGACGACACGATCACCCGGGCCACCGTGCAGATCGCCGTCCATGGCGTGAAGACGAGTTTCAGCACGGCCAATGCCAAGCACTTTCCGGAATCGATACAGCTCACGCTGGTGTCGGGACCGTTCCGTTCGCTCGACGGCGAGTGGCGCTTTACCGACCTGGGCGGCACTGGATGCCGGGTGGAATTCAGCCTGCGCTACCAGTTTGCGAGCCGCCTCCTGGAGCGCGCGGTCGGCCCGGTCTTTGGGCGCATCGCCGCCTCGCTGGTGGATGCGTTCGTGCAGCGAGCGGACAAGCTATACGGCGGAGGCTAGGGCGTGCGGGTGGAACTCATCCACGCGGCAGAGGCCGGTGTAACGCGACTGGTGATCGAGGTTGCGGAAGGCACCACGCTGCAGCAGGCGATAAGGCTGTCAGGGGTGCTGGAACGCCATCCG
Organism: uncultured Streptomycetaceae bacterium; assembly: GCA_964641785.1. Lineage (GTDB taxonomy): Bacteria > Pseudomonadota > Gammaproteobacteria > Burkholderiales > SG8-41 > CAZXNF01. The sequence continues at coordinate 3,814 of CAZXNF010000289.1, forward strand.
GCGCTGGACCCGTCCTGCGTCCTGCACGCCAGCGTCCACGGCGAGCGCCGCAGGCCCGACGCGCGCCTGGAGGAAGGCGACCGGATCGAACTGTGCCGGCCGCTGCGGGTGGACCCCAAGGAGGCCCGCCGGCGCCGTGCCGGCAAGCGCCCCTAGCCGGGTTTTACTTGCACCACGTCTGGACGGACTTGCGGGCCTGGTCGATTTCGGCCGGGCGTTCGCTGTCCGTCAGAATAGTGCGTTCACCGGTCTTGGGATCGAACTTGCCCATGCGCTGACCGCCTTCCAGCGCCTTCAGCTGGGATTGCGACTGTTCGCACTGGCGGCGGCGGTCATCCGCTTCCGCCTTGTCCTTCGTCGCCTTGGCATCGTTTTCCTGGCGCTCGTTCTGCCGTTTGCGGAAGTCGGCCTCCTGCTCGGCCACCGATTTGTTCGCCGCTGCCGGAGCGGGGGATGCAGCACCGCCCGCGGAGGGCGTGCCCACGCCGCTCTTCATGATCTTGCGGACCTCGGTGGTGCCGGGCGGGCACTGGTTGGCGAATTCCTTGCGGCCCTTGGCGTCCACGCATTCCAGAATCTGTGCCGTGGCCACGCCGCTGAAGAGGGCAATGAAGAGTGCCGCCGCCAGTGCGGGGTGCCAGTCCGTGTTGCTTGTCTTGGTGGATTTCATCATGCTACCGCCTGTTTTAATGCTGGGAGACGCTGAGAATGCACTGCGTTTTGCGAACCTTTTGCGGTCCATTGGACGCTGATTCCGGGCATCCGTTCCCGCCACCGCACGGGCAGCAGGATAACGAGTTAAATCCTGCCTGCGCAAGGGCTTAACGCACGGGCTGCGTTGTCCGTTTACGGAGGTATCCGTATAATGCGCGCTTTGCGAAGGAACCGCGCATGCGCCTGCTGCAGAAGGCTCTGACCTTCGACGACGTTCTGCTGGTCCCCGCCCACTCCAAAGTCCTGCCGCGCGACGTAAGTCTGAAGACCCGGCTCACCCGCGCCATCACGCTCAATATCCCGCTGGTGTCCGCCGCCATGGACACCGTGACGGAATCCCGCCTGGCGATCGCCATCGCCCAGGAAGGCGGCCTCGGCATCATCCACAAGAACATGACGCCGCGCGCGCAGGCGGCCGAAGTGCTGAAGGTCAAGCGCTTCGAAAGCGGGGTGGTCAAGGATCCGATCACCATCTCGCCCAGCCTGACCGTCCGCGATGTCCTGAACCTGACCCGGCAGCACCGCATTTCCGGCCTGCCCGTCATCGACGGCGCCGGCAAGGTCGTCGGCATCGTCACCAACCGCGACATCCGCTTCGAAACCAACCTTGACCAGCCG
>CAZXNF010000290.1:0-5142 GCA_964641785.1 uncultured Streptomycetaceae bacterium
ACGCGAGGAAAGACGCCCGGACCTGCGCGTGCACGCGGCCGTCGTAATTGCGGTTGCCCGAGGTGACGGCCGCGGCGGCGATGTTCCCCGCAGCGATGGCGGAAGCGACCGGCGCCGCCAGCGGCCCGGAGAAGCCCACGCAGGTCATGCAACCGAAGCCGGCAACGTGGAAGCCCAGCGCGTCGAGACTGTCCTGCAGCCCGGTATTCGCCAGATAGTCGGCCACCACGCGCGAGCCGGGCGACAGCGAAGTCTTGACCCACGGCTTGACCTTCAGCCCCCGCGCCACCGCATTGCGGGCGAGCAGGCCGGCGCCCAGCATGCCGGCCGGGTTGGACGTGTTGGTGCAACTGGTGATCGCGGCGATCACGACGTCGCCGTCCCGCACCAGCGCGTCGGCTGCGGGTGGCAGCGCGTCCGCGCTGCGGCGCACGGTCGCGAACGCCCGCGCCACTTCGCCGAGGCCCACGCGATGGTGCGGCTGACTGGGACCGGCCAGCGACGGCTCCACCGTCGCGAGATCGAGTTCGAGGATGTCGCTGAACTGCGGCGCGGGCGTCGCGTCTTCGCGCCATAGTCCCTGGGCGCGCGCGTAGGCCTCGACCCGTGCCACGTGCGCCGGCTCGCGGCCCGTCAGGCGCAGGTAGCGCACGGTCTCCGCGTCGATCGGAAAGTAGCTCATCGTCATGCCGCATTCCGGCGTCATGTTCGCCACGGTCGCGCGCGCCGGCAGGCTCAGATGGCCCAGCCCGGAACCGAAATACTCGACGAAGGCGCCGACGAGGTCACGGCCGCGGATGAGTTGCGCCAGTGTCAGCACGAGGTCGGTGGCGGTGATGTCCGGCCGCAGCCGGCCGCTGAGCCGGATGCCGACCACCCGCGGCACGCGCAGCATGACTGCTTCGCCCAGCGCGGCCGCGACGCCTTCGATGCCCGATACCCCCCAGCCGACGACGCCGAGGCTGTTCACCATTGGCGTGTGGCTGTCGATGCCGACCATGGAATCCGGCACCAGCCACGGCCCCTCGGGCGAGTCCTCGCTGCGCACCACCTGTGCGAGCGATTCCAGGTTGATCTGGTGGCAGATGCCGCCGCCGGGCGGCACCACGCGCAAGCCCTTGAAGGCCTGCGCCGCCCAGCGCAGGAAGGCGAAGCGCTCGCCGTTGCGCTCGAACTCCAGCGCGGCGTTGCGCGCGAGCGCATCCGCGCTGGCGGTGTGCTCGGCGATGACGGAGTGATCGACGATGAAGTCCACCGGGATCGCCGGTTGGATGGTCGACGGGTCGCCGCCCGCCTCCACCACCGCATCGCGCATGGCCGCGAGGTCGCCCAGCAGCGGCAACCCCGCCGTGTCGTCCATCATCACGCGCGCCGGCCGGAAGGCGATCTCGCCGCCGGCGCCCTTGAAGAAGCCAAGCAGCGTGTCCACGTCGCCGGTGGCGCCCTGCCCCCGCACGCTTTGGCGTAAGGCATTTTCCAAAAGTACCTTCAGGCAGAACGGCAGCCGCGACACCGGGGCGCCCGTCATCGTCTCCACGGCGCGCAGGCTGCAATAGCGGTAGCGCTGACCGTCCACCGTCAGCGTGGCAACCGTGCGTGTCGCGGAGTAGCTCATGGCCCTTCGCGCACCACCCGGTTGCGCATCGCGCCCAGCCCCTCCGCCACCGATTCGAGGAGATCGCCCTCGCGCAGTCGCGGCACCGCGGCGCTGCCGGCGGGCTGACGGTCGGACAGCAGGCCGGTGACGATGACATCGCCCGCCTCAAGGCCGTAGCGCGAGAGGCGCGCGACGAGGCGCGGCAACGGCCACGCCAGCGCCGCGGTCGTTCCCGCCTGGACGTCCTTGCCGTTCACGCGCGTCGTCAGCCGCAAGGCCGACGGGTCCGCCACCTCCGCGGCATCGACCAGCGCCGGGCCGATGAGGCAGCGGCGGAAACCGACATCGCCAGTGAGATCGCCGGCGTCCGGCGGGAGCGCGCCGTGCACGACGTTCGCGACCATATAGCCAGAGATTGCAGCCGCCGCCGCGGCGGCGTCGGCGTGGTGGATGGTGCGCGCCATCACGACAGCGATGCCCGTGCCGTAATCCAAACCCTTGCCGGCCAGCGCGGCCGGCAGGGACAGATCGCGCACCGGTCCCATCACGGCGTGCCAGTACCATTCCTGCACCACCGGCGCGTCACTGCCTGCGCGGTTGTCCGTCACCACCAACAGGCGGCCGGGTTTGAGTGGATTATGCAGGCGCGCTTGGGCCAGCGGCACGAACAGGGCTTCGCCGTCCGGTCCCGTCGCGCCGGGGCTGCGGATCAGTGTCTCGCCCAGCCAGGCGGCGGCGCGTTCGAGTGCCTGCCGCGCGGGTACACCGTGGTGAAGAATCAGCTGCACGTCCGGCGGCACGCGCAGCGCGGCGAGTGCCCGCGCCTGTTCGTCCCGGTCCTGCGCCAGCAGGCAGGCCGCGTAGCCCGCCCGCAGATCGCCCACGACGTCGCCGGCCAGCAGCACGCCGGTCCGCGCGCGCGACACCGGCTCGCCAACGACGTTGAAGCGGACGATTCTCATGCGACGGTCATTGCGTGAGCTGCACGCCGGATTGCTTGACGACCTTCTCCCAACGGGCGAACTCGTCGCGCACAAAAGCACCGAAGGCCGCGCTGTTCGCGAACGTGGTCGGATCCACGCCCACCGTGGCGAAGCGCTCGCGCGTGTCCGGCGCGTTCACGGCGGCGACAAAGATGGCGTTCAGCCGCTCGACCACCGCCGGCGGCGTGCGGGCCGGCGCCATGACGCCCAGCCAGTTGGTCGCCTGCAGACCGGGAAAGCCCTGTTCGGTCGCCGTGGCAACCTCCGGCAACTGCGACGAGCGCGCGGCACCCGTCACCGCAATGCCCCGCAGGCGGCCGGATTTGACGTAGGGCAGCGGCGCCGGCAGGTCGCACACCAGCAGCGGAATGTGCCCGCCCACCAAGTCGGTGAGCGCGGGTGCCGTCCCCTTGTAGGCGACGTGCTCGATCTTCACCTTGGCGAGGCTTGTGAACAGTTCCAGCGTCAGGTGTGAAATCCCGCCGATGCCGGGTGACGCCGCCGTCAGCGCGCCGGGCGTCTTGCGCGCCAGCGCCGCGATGTCCTTCAGCGTCTTCACCGGCAGTTGCGGATGCGCCACGATGATCTGCGGCAACGCGGCCACCGTCGTGATCGGGCTGAAGTCGGTCAGTGTGTCGTACGGCACCTTGGGATACAGCAGCGGGTTCAGCACCAGAGTGCTGACGCCGGTGAGGATCACCGTGTAGCCGTCGGCGGGCGACTTCATCACGTGCTCCGCCGCGATGATGCCGTTGGCCCCGGGCCGGTTGTCCACCAGCACCTGCTGCCCCAGCGTGTTGCTCATGCGCGCGCCGAGCGCACGCGCGATGAGATCGTTGGAGCCGCCGGCCGGGAAGCCGACGACGATGCGTATCGGTTTGCCCGGGAAGTCCTGGGCAGGCGCGACGGCGGAGGCCAGCAGGGTGGCGGTGATCAACAGGCGGATCAGCATGACAAACCTCTCTTCGTTAAACCGCGATTCTTTCGGTGTGATACAGCACCCCGCGCGCGAGACTTCCCGCCACCACGCGCGAGGACGTGGTGGTCGCGGAAATCCGCGTCGCCGACAGTTCGGTGTGCAGGCGGCCGAAGCGCCCTTCGGCGTCGATCACGTGCACGTTGGTGGCGATGGCCGGATCGGCCAGGATGCGGACCTCGGTTTTCTCAAAGCCGATGCCCGCCAGCGCGATGATGGCGGCGACGTTCGCGTTTTTCGGGAAGCGCCGCGCCGCCTCGCGCGCCGTGCCGGCGAAGATCTCGCAGGGCACGCTCAGGTCCTTGCCGCGCGCGGCTTCATGGTTCGCCCACGTCGCCGGCGGTGCGCGGCGCGTATAGCGCACGGTGGAGATGCCGACGGGTTTGGCCGCCGCCAGCGCGTCGATGCCGGCCAGCGCGCCAGCCGGGATATAGAGCCGGCCGCCACCCTTGCGCGAGGCGGCGTCGACTGCGGCGTGCACGGCTTCGTCGGCCAGCGCACCCACCGAACCCGCAACGACGTGCCGGCCTGCCTCGAGGATCTGCGGCACCAGCGCGGCGAAGGCCTGCTGGCTCGCGCATTCGATCACCAGTTCCGGCCCCGCCGCGAGAAAGGCCGCCGGATCGGCCACGATCTTCCACGGGGCTGCGGCATGCTTGGCGGGGTCGGTGACGAGCGCGCCGGTCACGATGACGTCGGCGCCCGCGGCCTTGAGATAGCCCAGCACCTCGTGGCCGATCGCGCCCAGGCCGAGCAAACCGATCTTCATGGGGTGACCTTCATGCGTTCTCCGTGTGTTCGACCGCCGCCGCGAACGCGCTGTCGAGCGCATCCAGCCAGTCGCGGTAGGCGGTGCCCGCCAGAAAATGCGGCGTCGCGCCCTGCTGCAGCAGATGCTGCCGGTAGGCCGGCTCCGCCGCCGTGGCGGCGCACGCATGTTCGAGCGCCTTCAGCACGGGCGATGGCAGGTCCCGCGGTGCGCCGATGCCGCGGAAAAATCCGATGTTGAGATCGATGCCGTGGTCCGCCGTCGTGGGCACGTTCGGCATCGCCGGCGAAGGCGTGTTGCCCAGGACGGCCAGCACCCGCACGTCACCCGCCCATGCCAGCGGCAGCGCTTCGTCCGCCGACACCTGCGCGATGTCGAGTTCGCCCGCGAGCAGCGCGCGAAGCTGCGCGGCCGAGCCCGCATAGCTCTTCCGCGTGAACGTCGCCCCCGCGACGCGGGCCAGCGCGCGCGCCGACAGGTCGACGAAGGTGCCCGGGCCAGCCGTGCCGAGCGTGAGGCGGCCCGGGCGGGCCTGCGCATCCGCCAGCACCTGGCTGAAGGTGCGCAGCACGTTGTCCGCCCGCACGCACAGCATCAGCGGGATCGTGGCGAGCAGGCAGAGCGGCGTGAAATCGCGGTAGCTCACCCCATAGGTGCTCGCCCCGTGCGGGCCGGCGATCAGCGAAGCCACCATCAGCGTCAGCGTGCGGCCGTCGGGGGGCGCGGACGCGCCGTAGCGGAATCCCGCGGCGCCGCTGGCGCCGGTGCGGTTGACCACTTCGATGCGCTCGCCGAAATGCGGCGCCGCATGCCGCGC
>CAZXNF010000291.1:0-5141 GCA_964641785.1 uncultured Streptomycetaceae bacterium
CGGTCTTGTCGATGTCCCGGTCTGCGAGGACGGTCAGCGCGACGATGCGGGCCGCGGCCTGCGGGCTGTTGCAAGGATAAATGCGCATGTTGTCTTCTCCAAGGGTGAGGGGGGCGGCGTCAATCGAAAACGTTGCTCATCCACGACTTCTGCCGGCCCGTGTTCCGATTTCGGTCGTGCCAGACGCTCTGGCAGTCGGGGCAATAGTCAATCTCGACGCTTAGGCTATCGGCCATCACCAGTGCGGATTCAGGGCAGGTAGGGAACTTCATGGTCTTCTCATTAAACGGGGCATTCATCCTGGCTGCTGTTCGCCGTTGCTCAGCGGGACGGAACGTTGACGCAGACGCATGTTGTCAATGCCACGCCGCCACTGACGCATCAGGAACCGCGCAGCCTGCAAAAACGCCTTGTCCAAGGCTCTACGCCAGTCGATGGCAAGGTTGGTAGCGAGAAAAAGTGCGATGCGTTTTATGGTCAGATTCCGTCAGTTCTCCGTGACGTCAGAAGCACCGCTTGGAGGCGAGTGCAGCGGCTTCAGTCCTGCCGGCCGAACGTTCGCCCTCATTCGATCAACGCGTTTGGCGACGTTGCGTCCAGCGCGTTCCACCGCCCGGTCAATGACGGCGTACAACTCGGCGCCAGAATCTTCGATTAGTACCTCGGGTGCGCGCTTCAAAAGAATCCGTATCCGGCAGAATTTATCCGTGCCGCCGCGCGGACCGTTGGTATCACCCACCAGTACCGCCACCCGAACGATCCGGTCGCAGCGCCGTGAAAGGGCGAAACGCAGCCGACGCTCGGTATGATCCATAAGGGCTGTGGTGACCGGAAAACCCGAACCCTTGATGTCGATGCGCATACTCGTTGTCCTTGTTGCTCAATGACCGATCACGCTACTCTAGAGATGCCTCATCATCATGTAAAATCGATTTATAGATATAAACTCATCGAACAAACCGATATATCGGCGCGGCGAACTTATTGAGCGTTTGATAATTGATGACAGTTGGAACGCTCAATCCCTCACCCCGGCCCTCTCCCGGAGGGCGAGGGTGAGCATGGCACCAATTCGCTGTCGCGAATTAGTGAAAGATCAATAGGGTTGCCTCCCGATCAGGCGATTCCACTCATTCATTCCTTTTCTCAACCGAACAGCCGTGGCCATAGGCGGGCCACCTCGACGATGACGATCACCGCCCATACTGCAATGCTGATCCCAACCGCTGCTGCGGCCACGTCCTTGATGACGCGAATCTTCTCGTTGTGGCGTACCTCGATAAAATCGCACAGTGCCTCGATCGCGGTGTTCATCATCTCGGTGATCACTACCAGCGCGGTCGCGAACAGGATGAGCAGCATGTCCACCCACTCCCGCAGCCAGAACGCCGCTGCCACAAGCAGCGCTGAAAGCGCGAGTTTGTAGGCGACGCTGAAGTCATAGAGCGCGGCGAAGCGCAGCCCGGAACAGACCGTGCGGAGCTTGCGCAGTGGGTGATAGCCCGGCTCGCCGGTCCCGAGAAACTTGTTACGCATGTTGCCCTATGTTCGCGGGAGAGAAGCCAAAGACCCAAAGGGCAGCAGCGGCGGTCCCCGTCAGCACGTCGCTGGGATAATGCACCTGCAGGTATAGTCGCGAAGCCCCGACAAGCACGATAGGTATCAACGCCAGCGCGAACCATCGGCCGCGCTGCGTCGGTGGTGTCAGCATCAGTACTGCGGCCAGTGTAAAGGCTGTGATCTGCATTGCGCGCCCGCTCGGGAACTAAGAGTCGCTTGGCATTGCGATGAGTGGTTCCAGCACAGACGGCCGCGCCCGCGCGAACATGAATTTGGCAAGGTATCCCAGCGCCACGGCACCACTAAAGACTGCGGCGAAACGTCGCGCCCTGGCGCCATGTCCGGCTGCAACTTTGGAAGCGACCAGCGCAAGTCCGAGCGGCAGCAGCAGCCATAGCGAGCCCAGCCATGTAGCGGTTGCGAAGAGCGCATCCAGCGCGGGATGGCGTTGTTCGGCAAACCACCGGAGGATCTTCAGTTCCCAGGACGGCGGCGCGCACTCGCTCGCCGTGCATACCGGCATCGCGCCGATGGCCAGAACGGCCATTGCCGCGGACGCCGACCGAAGGGGCCTAAGCACCACGGTCGCTCAGCCTGGCAGCTTCGTACGCCAGATCAGACTCGCGGCAATGCTCGCCGCTATCAGCGCAACAACGACGCCCAAGGCGAGAAAAACCGGGATTTTGAAGAAATTGATCAGTAGCATCTTCACGCCGATGAACATCAGGACAAGTGCCAAACCGTAAGAAAGCAGGTGGAAGCGGTCCGCCATGTCGGCGAGCACGAAGTACAGCGCGCGCAAGCCAAGGACGGCAAAGATGTTGGATGTCATGACGATAAACGGATCGTCGGTGATTGCGAAGATTGCCGGGATGCTGTCCACCGCGAAAACAATGTCGGTGATGGCAATCATCACCAGCACCAGAAACAACGGCGTATACGTGCGGACCCCATCGCGCAATATCCAGAAACGCTCGCCCTCGAAGCCTGGCGTGACCGGGAGATGGCCGCGCATCCAGCGCAGCGCCGGGTTCTTCTCCAAGTCTGGTTTGTCGCCGGCGAAGAACAGCATCTTCGCACCGGTGACCAGCAAGAACAGACCGAACACGTAAATGATCCAGTGGAATTTGGCGATCAGCCAAGCACCGATAAGGATCATGACGATGCGCAGCGCGATTGCGCCTATCACGCCGTAAACCAGCGTGCGCCGCTGCAGCTCCGGAGGCACGGCGAAGTAGGTGAATATCATCAGGAAGACGAAGATGTTGTCCACCGAGAGCGATTTCTCGATCAGGTAGCCGGTTAGAAACTCGAGTGTCTTTTCGCGGGCGATCTCTGGACCGGCTGCTCCCGCAAGATGCCACCAGAGCCAGCCGGCGAAGGCGAACGATAGTGCGACCCAGACCGTGGTCCAGCCCAGCGCCTCTTTGACGCTGACCCGCGTCGCGCCGCGCGCCGAGAGAACCTTGAGGTCGACGGCGGTCGCCGCGATGACAAAGGCGAAGAATCCAGCCCACATCCATGGTGTAGCTATCGTTTCCATTCTTGGTATGTCTCCTGATTCTGGTTGGAGTTTTCGCGGCCGCCGCGTCAATGCCCTCATCGGCCGACGGTCCCGCGCTAATAACGCAGCAGGCAGCCAATGCCGTCCAAAGCCATCAGCGGGTCGCAATGATCAACGACCTCGATTGGGCATTCCTGTTGTCCGGCCAGTCTGACCAACTCGACCGTTGCTTCGACAGGCTGTACCGACATATTGCCTCACTCAGGGCATGCAGCAGGCGCATGATGCTCGATGCGGATTACTCCGCAAGCGGCGCAGCGCCAACCCGGTGCGGGCAGAAGATCGCGTGCCAGCAGGAGCATATCTGCCCGCTGCTGACGTAGCGCATCCAGGCAGGCAGTCGCACCCGCCACCGCCCGATCTTGTGTCCGAATACCTCACAAAAAACGCGCTGCGATTTCCTGTGATTCCTGTTCTTCGCCTTCGATAAAGGCTGACAGAGTGGCGGCAACGACATCGTCCTGCGTGACCCGGCTTGCCGCCGGAATAGTGTCGATCAGTTTGGCCGCGACCGACTTGGGTAGTGCGCGTCGTATCTCTCCAGTCAGGCGCGGCTCGCCCGCCAAGATCAGGTGAGTATGACCGCCTGCAACAATGAGGCGTTCGAGCAAACTGATCTGCTCCTTCAGAAAGCGTGAGGTACGCTCGCATCGATGGCTCTCGTAATGCGCTTTGGTCCATTCGCGTCCGACACGCTCGCGTAGTGCAGGCTGCTCGGTCCAGGCCTTAGTGGTGGCTGCACCAAGGTTCACCTCGAGAATGCGTACCGAGGCCTGATTGGCAAGTAACACGACGTAGCGGTGATAGGTGTCTTTCAGCGCCATCAGATGAAAGAGGTTTGGGGAGGGATAGACCGCAATTCAGTTAGGCAGCGGTGCGGCGAACTGCATGGGCAGAAAAATGGCGCCGCCGCGAAAGTGGCGACTATACATGGCCACGCCCAACGCGTCGGGCTGTAACATTCCGGCTAGGTAATCGTTAATCTGACTGATGGTGGCGTCGAAATCGGTCTGCGCTTCGCTATCCAGCGTGCAACGCACGGCCAGCGCACGCTCCTCGAGTGCCTTGCGGTAGCTTTCCCTGCCTTGTTCTAGGTTGAGAAAACAGCTCACAAAAGGCGCGTGCGACTCCTCAACGCAGGCCAGCAATCCGATCTGGCGGCGCAGTTCATCAAGCGTAGTCAGTGGCTCCATAGGATGCTCCCGTGGGATCGTCGGCGGGGGGCAGACGCAATGCGTTTCGGCAGGGACGAACGGCAGGCCGGCACCGATTCCGATATTGGCCATCGGATGCGACTCGTCTGAAACCGGTATGCACGCTCACGGCAGACCCCGCCGTGTGCGCGGTAATTCGTCAGCGTTCTGCTGCAGCAATGCGCGGAGCGAGCGCATCTCCGTACGCATCTCGGCGAGTTCTCGCCTCAGTTCGGTATCCGACAGGGCATCGGTACGCTCGGCGTCGATCTCGCCCGTTTGTTCACTCTGCATCGATGTCACCACTACGGCGATGAATAGATTGAGCATGGTGAACGTCGACACCAGGATAAATATGACGAAGAACAGCCACGCGATGGGATAGACCTCCATGACCGAGCGGGCGATATCCGCCCAGCCTTCCAGCGTCATGATTTGGAACAAGGTGTAAGCGCTTTCGCCGAGCGTGCCGAACCATTGCGGGAAGTGTTCCGAGAAAAGTTTGGTGGCAATGACGGAGAATACATAGAGAATTACCGCGATGATGCCGACCACCGAACCGAGCCCGGGGATCGCGGCGAGCAGTCCTCCCGCCACACGGCGCATGCTCGGCACCATCGAGATCAGGCGCAGCACCCGCAGCACCCGTAGCGCCCGCAGCACGGCCAGTGGTCCTGCCGCCGGTATGAGCGCGATGCTGACCACGATAAAGTCGAACACGCTCCAGGGGTCACGAAAAAAGCCGCCCCTCCAGATGGCAAGCTTCAGCCCGATCTCCACCACGAATACCGCAAGAATTGCGCGGTCGGAAGCGACCAGCACGG
>CAZXNF010000292.1:0-5141 GCA_964641785.1 uncultured Streptomycetaceae bacterium
GGACTGAGGACTGAGGACTGAGGACTGAGGACTGAGGACTGAGGACTGAGGACTGAGAGGAAAAACCTTAGTCCTCAGCCCTGTTACCTCAGTCCTGTCTTCAAACCGGCGGCATCGTTTCCCGGAACGACGGGCGCTGCATGAGCTTGTCGTAGAGCTTGACCAGGTTGGCGTGGTCCGTGCGCCAGTCGACGTCCGGCAGGCGCGCATCAAGGAAACCCAGCGCGCAGCCCGCGGCGACATCCGCGAGGTTGAAAAACTCTCCGGTGCACCACGTTTTGGCACCCAGTTCCTGCGCCATGGCCTTGACCGCACGTTCGATCTTGCCGTGCTGGCGGGCAATCACGGCGGCATCCTGCTTGTCCGCCGCCCGCCGCTTCTCGTAGATGATCGCCACAATGGCATCGGTACAGCCATCGGCCAGCGCCTCCCAGCGGCGCACCTGGATGCGGCTACGGGTGTCGTCGGGAATCAGTCGCGAGACAGGGCTCGCGGAATCCAGGTACTCGACGATGACGCGCGAATCGAAGACCGTGCTGTCGTCGTCCAATACCAGCACCGGCACCTTGCCGAGCGGGTTGTAGGACGGCACGCGGGAGTCCGGCTTGCTTGGCGCCTCGTCGATGAACTCGTATTCGATTTTCTTCTCGGCAAGCACGATGCGCGCCTTGCGCCCGTACGGACTGCCCGGTGTTGCGACCAGCTTCATGTTGTTTTTGAACCACGTTTCTCGGGGGCCGGAATTATAGCAACACCTTCCCGCTTTCCCGCTTGTCTGGCCCCTGGCGCACCCTTAGAATGGCCACCTTATGAACGCCCCCACAGAATCCGCCGAAGCCGCCGAATCCGATCAGTTCATCCTCTTCACCCAGCCTGGGTGAAGCAGTTGCCTCCGGGCGAAAGAGTTTCTTTCGCGCAAGCAGATCAACTTCGTCGCTGTTGACGTCTTCAACGACCCCACGGGTCGTGACCGTCTGCTCGCGTATGGCGTGCGCAACGTGCCCGTCGTTGCCAGGGGCAAAAACTTCGTCTTCGGACAGAACCTGGAAGACGTCGCCGAGTTCGTCGGCCTCGCCGGCACCGGCCATGTTCCGCTGCCGCCGGACGAACTGATCAAGCGCTGGGTGACCGTGCTGCAGGCCGCGCAGCGCTACCTGCGCCAGATGCCCGACGAACGCATGAACGAACTCGTCATCGACAACCGTCCCCGCTCGATCCGCCTGATGGGGCACCACGTGTTCCGCATCGGCGAAGCCTTCCTCGAAACCGCTGAAAAGGGCAACGAGTACGCCGTGCAACTCGCCAACCTGCCGCCGGAAGAAGGCACGTTCACCAAGGGCGCCGAAATCGCCGATTACGGCGACACCATCATCACGCGCCTGCAAGCCTGGTGGGACCAACTTGCCGACAAATCGTGCCAGCAGCCGGTCAAGACCTTTTTCGGCGAGCAACCGATGCACATGCTGTACGAGCGCTCGACCTGGCACTCCGCGCAGCACGCACGCCAGCTCACGGCGGTGCTCGAGCGCTTCGGCATCGAACCCAACGGGCGGCTCAAGCCCGAGGATCTGGCGGGGCTGCCGCTGCCCGAAGGCCTGTGGGAATAAAGGACAGGGCCGAGAGGGAGGGGACTGAGGACTAAGGTTTTCCTCTCAGTCCTTAGTCCTTAGTCCTCGATACCAAGTCCTGTTCTATTGCGGCTTGATGCCCGCTTCCTTCACCAGTTTGCGGTACTTGGTCAGGTCGCCCTTGATGACCTGCGCGAACTGCTCCGGCGTATTGCCTACCAGTTCGTTGCCGCCCTGGGTCGCCAGCCGGTCGATCACGTCCGGCATCTTCAGCGCTTTCACGACCTCGAGGTGCAGCCGGTTGACGATCTCCTTCGGCGTGCCCGCCGGCAGCATGACGCCCTGCCATTGCGTCAGCTCGAAACCCTTCAGCCCCAGCTCGTCCATGGTCGGCACCTCCGGCAGCGAAGACGAGCGCTTGGCACCCGTCACGCCGAAGGCGCGCAGCTTGCCGGCTTTCAGCTGCGGCACTGAGGTGATCACGGTGTCGAACATGAAGCTGAGTTGACCGCCGAGCAGATCGGTCAGCGCAGCGGCGCTGCCCTTGTAGGGGACGTGAATCGACTTCGTGCCGGTCATCAGATTGAAAAGCTCTCCGGACAGGTGATTGCCGCCGCCGATCCCGGTCGAACCGTAGGTCATCTGGCCGGGCTTGGCCTTGAGCAGGGCCACGAAGTCCTTCAGCGTGGCCGCTGGAAACGAGGGCGGCACCACCAGCACATACATGTAGAGCGTGCCCTGCGTCACCGGCGCGAAACTCTTGACGGGATCGTATGGCACCTTTTCGTACAGCACCGGATTGACCGTGACCGGCCCGGCGTTGCCCATCAGCAGGGTGTAGCCGTCCGCCGGAGAATTCGCCACGAGCTCGGTGCCGATGCCGCCGTTGGCGCCGCCGCGGTTGTCCACGATGACATTCTGTCCGAGGGCCTCGGTCAGCTTCACGGCGATCGTCCGCGAGAAAATGTCCGCCGCCCCGCCCGCCACATAGGGGCAAACGAAGCGGATCGACTTGGTCGGCCACTGCTCTGCGCCATGCGCACCCGTTGCGGCCAGCGCCAGCGCCAGTCCGCCCCACCATCCCCGCGAAGGTTCCCGCAAGCTCCCGTTCATGTCGCATGCCTCCTGGCCGCAGTCGTTTGCACCGGCGGCATCATACGCCGCTGCCGCGGCAGTCAGGTCCGAGTCCGGTGACGGCACGGGAGCGTGCGCGCTACACTATGCGGCCTGACTCCTTCCCGCCGGCGTGTGCCGGCCGCCGTTGCCTCTCCCTTCCTCCATGCACCCGCGCACTCCCAGCCTGCCCTTGCCACGGTGGAGACCGCCGTGCTGAATGCCGCCCGCTCCGCGCGTCGCGCGATTCCCTCTCTTGACCGGCTGCTGCAGGACCCCGCCGTCCTGACCCTCGTCGGGGTCCACGGCCGCGCGCGCGTCAAGGCGCAACTGTCCGCGGCCCTCGACGCCTTCCGCGCCGCCGACGATCCCGCGGCGGCCTTCGATCAGCCCGCCGTCCTCCAGACCTGCGCCGCGGCGCTCGCGCGCGAAGCGGCGCCCTCGCTCAAGCCGGTATTCAATCTCACCGGCACCGTGCTGCACACCAATCTCGGCCGCGCACTGGTGCCGACATGCGCGGCGGAAGCCGCGTTCACCGCCATGACGCGCGCCGTCAACCTCGAGTTCGATCTCGACGGCGGCAAGCGCGGCGAACGCGACAGCCATGTCGAGAAGCTGCTGATGGAACTGACCGGCGCGGAAGCCGCGCTCGTCGTCAACAACAATGCCGCCGCGGTGTTTCTGGTGCTCAACACCCTGGCGCCGAAGCGCGAGGTGCTGGTCTCGCGCGGCGAACTGATCGAGATCGGCGGCGCCTTCCGCATGCCCGACATCATGGCGCGCGCCGGCTGCAAGCTGCGCGAAGTAGGCACCACCAACCGCACGCACGCGAAGGATTACGTCGAGGCGATGGGCCCGCGTACCGCCGCCATCATGAAAGTCCACGCCAGCAACTACGCGATCCAGGGCTTCACCGCCGAGGTGGCGGAACCCGAACTGGCGGCGCTCGCGCACGAACGCGGGCTGCCCTTCATCAACGACCTCGGCAGCGGCATGCTGGTCGATCTCGCGCAATGGGGACTGCCGCATGAACCGACCCCGCAGGAAGCGATCGCCGAGGGCGCGGACCTCGTCACCTTCAGCGGCGACAAGCTGCTCGGTGGGCCGCAGGCGGGCCTCATCGTCGGCCGCAAGGATCTCGTCGCCAAGCTGCGCCGCAACCCGATGAAGCGCGCGCTGCGTGTGGACAAGATGACGCTCGCCGCCCTCGAGGCCGTGCTGCGGCTCTACCGCGATCCCGACCGCCTCGTGCGCGAACTGCCGGCGCTCGCCGCCCTCACCCGCCCGCTCGTGGACATCGAAGCGGTCGCAGCCCGGCTGCGGCCCGCGGTCGCCGCAGCCTTCGGCGATGCCGCGGCCGTGACGCAGGTGGCCGTCAAAAGCCAGATCGGCAGCGGCTCGCTGCCGGTGGATCTGCTGCCATCGGCAGCGCTCTCCATCCGGCCCGCCGGCAAGCGCGCGAATCCGGAAAAGATCGCCGCGCAACTGCGCGCGCTGCCGGTGCCCGTGATCGGCCGCATCCACGACGGCGCGCTGCTGCTCGACCTGCGCTGCCTCGACGACGAGCCGGAATTCCTCGCGCAACTGCAACAACTCAAAAATTAGCCGCAGAGACACAGAGAACGCAGAGCAAAAAGCTAAAGACGTGAATTTCATCGGATATCCTCGGATTTTCTCTGCGCTCTCTGCGTCTCTGCGGCGATCTACCCTGTAACCAACCATGATCATCGCCACCGCCGGTCACATCGACCACGGCAAGACCACGCTGGTGAAAGCGCTCACCGGCGTCGACACCGACCGTCTGCCGGAAGAAAAAGCACGCGGCATTTCCATCGACCTTGGTTTCGCCTACTGGCCGCAGGCCGACGGGTCCATCGTCGGCTTCATCGACGTGCCGGGCCACGAGCGCTTCGTGCGCAACATGCTCGCCGGCGTGTGCGCGATCGACGCCGCGCTGTTGATCGTCGCCGCCGACGACGGCGTGATGCCGCAGACCGTGGAGCACCTGGCGATCCTCGACCTTCTCGGCGTCGCCCAGGGCCTCGCCGTCATCACCAAGGCCGACCGCGTGCCCGCCGAGCGCGTCGCTGCCGTCACTGCCGCGGTCGGCACGCTGCTCGCGCCCACCGCGCTCGCCGGCATTCCCGTGCTGCCCGCGTCGGCAATCTCGGGGGACGGCATGCCCGCACTCAAGGAGGCCCTGCAGGCGCTCGCCGCCGGCCATGCCCGCGCCGCCATCGAAGGCCGCCACTTCCGACTGGCGGTGGACCGCGTGTTTTCGAAAGCCGGTAGCGGCACCGTGGTCACCGGCGCGGTGGCCGCTGGCAGCATTGGCGTCGGCGAGCACGTCACGATCTCGCCCGCCGGCCTCGACGCCCGCGTGCGCAGCCTGCAGATCTCCGGCCACACGGCGGAGCGCGCCATCGCCGGCCAGCGCTGCGCCCTGAATCTCTCCGGGGT
>CAZXNF010000293.1:0-5135 GCA_964641785.1 uncultured Streptomycetaceae bacterium
GAAGGGGGTGATGGAGTTTCTGCTCATCAACCATCCGCTCGACTGCCCGATCTGCGACCAGGGCGGTGAATGCCAGTTGCAGGACCTCGCGGTCGGTTATGGTGGCAGTGGATCGCGTTACCAGGAACCCAAGCGCGTGGTGTTCCACAAGGACATCGGCCCGCTGGTGTCCGCCGAGGAGATGTCCCGCTGCATCCATTGCACCCGCTGCGTGCGCTTCCGGCAGGAAATCGCCGGCGTCATGGAACTCGGCATGGGCGGGCGCGGTGAGCACGCGGAGATCATGTCCTTCGTCGGCCGCACGGTGGACTCGGAGCTGTCCGGCAACATGATCGACCTGTGCCCGGTGGGCGCGCTGACCTCCAAGCCTTTCCGCTACAGCGCCCGCACCTGGGAACTGACCCGTCGTCCCTCGGTGAGTCCGCACGACGGCCTCGGCGCCAACCTGACGGTGCAGGTCAAGCAAAATGAAGTCATGCGTGTGTTGCCGCGCGTGAACGAAGCAGTCAACGAGTGCTGGTTGTCCGACAAGGACCGCTTCTCCTACGAAGGGCTGAATTCCCCCGCGCGCCTGCTGCGCCCGATGGTGAAGCAGGACGGGCAATGGCAGGAGGTTGACTGGGTGGTCGCGCTGGATGCCGTCGCCACGGGGCTGAAGCGTGCCAAGACCCAGCACGGTGCCGGTGCGATCGGCTTGCTCGCCACGCCCCACCAGACGCTGGAAGAATTGCACCTGCTGGCGAAGCTCGCGCGCGGCTTCGGTTCCGAGAACGTCGATTTCCGTCTGCGCCAGATCGATGCTTCGGCGGATGGCAAACGTGCCGGCGCGCCCTGGCTCGGCATGTCCGTCGCCGAATTCGCGCAGCTCGACCGCGCGTTGGTGGTCGGCAGCACGCTGCGCAAGGACCATCCGCTGCTGGCGGGCCGCCTGCGCCAGGCGGTAAAGAAGGGGGCCCAGCTGTCCATCCTGCATGCGGCCGATGATGATCTGCTGATGCCGGTCGCGCACAAATTCATCGTGGCACCGTCGCGGCTGCCGGCGGCGCTGGCCGAAGTGGTGAAGGCCGCCGCTGGGCTGAAAGGCGCCGCGTTGCCTGCAGAACTGGCCGCCGCGCTCGCTACCGTTCAGCCAGGCGATGCGGCCAAAGCGGTGGCCGCCAGCCTCGCCGCTGGCAAATCCGCCGGCGTATTCCTCGGCAATTTCGCCGAACACCATCCGCAGGCCAGCGTGTTGCACGCGCTGGGCCAGGCGCTGGCCGGCATCATCGGTATCCGCTTCGGTTTTCTCGGCGAGGCGGCCAACAGCGTCGGCGGCTATCTGGCCAACGCGGTGCCGGGCAAGGACGGCCTCGCTGCGCAACGCATGCTGGCGGAGCCGCGCAAGGCCTACGTGCTGCTGGGTGTAGAGCCTGAACTGGATTGCATGGATCCGGCGCAGGCGCTGGCCGCGATGAAGCAGGCCGAATTCGTGGTGGCACTGTCGCCCTACCGGCATCACGCAATGGACTACGCCCATGTCCTGATGCCGATCGCGCCGTTCAGCGAGACCAGCGGTACCTTCGTCTCCACCGAGGGCCGCGTGCAGAGCTTCGCCGCGGTCGTGAAACCGCTGGAAGAGACGCGTCCGGCCTGGAAGGTGCTGCGTGTGCTCGGCAACCTGCTGGGCGTCGCCGGCTTCGAGCAGAACTCCAGCGAGGATGCGCGCCGCGAGGCGATCGCAGACGGCAATGTCGCCAGCCGGCTCGACAACGCATTGCAGTCAGTGCCGGTCAGCCTGCCGGCGGCGGCAGCCGGCACGGAGCGCATCGCGGAAGTGCCGATCTATGCCGCTGACGCCATCGTGCGCCGGGCGCCGTCGTTGCAGCAGACCCGGGATGCGTTGCCGCCGGTGGCGGCCCTCCCCGGCGCGCTGTACGCGGAACTGAGGCTGCAGGACGGTGATTTCGTGACCGTGACGCAGGACGGCGGCACCGTCACGCTGCCGGCCGTGCGGGACGATCGCCTGCCGACCAACTGCGTGCGCCTGGCGCTGGCCTGCGCGGGTACCGCCGCGTTGGGTGATCCCTCGGCGACGGTGCAGCTCGTGCGCGTCGCCGCGCAGCAGAAGGTGGCGGTCTGATGGACGCGGCGATCGGCGAACTGTTCGGCCAGCTGCTCGGCCCGACCTGGGGTGGGGCGCTGTGGACGCTGGTCAAGATTTTCATCCTGGTCGTCGGCCTGATGCTGACCTTCGCCTACCTCACGCTGTGGGAGCGCAAGTTCATCGGCTACGTTCAGGTGCGCATCGGCCCCAACCGCGTGGGGCCGTTCGGCCTGCTGCAGCCGATCGCCGACGGCATCAAGCTGCTGGCGAAGGAAATCATCATTCCCTCCGGCTCGAGCAAGTTCCTGTTCCTGCTGGCGCCGGTCATTTCGGTGACGATGGCCATCGCGGCGTGGGCGGTGGTGCCCTTCACGCCGGAAGCGGTGTTCGCCAACATCGACGCAAGCCTGCTCTACATCCTGGCGATCACCTCGATGGGGGTGTACGGCGTGATCATCGCTGGCTGGGCTTCCAACTCGAAGTATGCCTTCCTCGGCGCGCTACGTTCGGCGGCGCAGATTGTCGCCTACGAGATCGCCATGGGCTTCGCTCTGGTGGGCGTGCTGATGGCGGGCCGCAGCCTCAATCTGGTGGACATCGTGAACCGCCAGGGCGGCGAGGCGGGGCTGCTCAGCTGGTTCTGGCTGCCGCTGTTGCCGCTGTTCGTGGTCTACATCATCGCCGGGGTGGCGGAGACCAACCGCGCGCCCTTCGACGTGGCGGAAGGCGAGTCCGAGATCGTCGCCGGTTTCCACGTCGAGTATTCGGGCATGACCTTCGCCGTGTTCTTCATTGCCGAATACATCAACATCCTGCTGGTGGCGATGCTGGCGTCGCTCATGTTCCTCGGCGGCTGGCTGTCGCCGTTCCCGGCGTCGTGGCCGGTGGCCGGCGCGCCACACGTCCTGTGGTTGTTTGCGAAGGTGTTTTTCGTGGCGACGCTGTTCCTGTGGTTCCGCGCGACTTTCCCCCGCTACCGCTACGACCAGATCATGCGGCTGGGCTGGAAAGTCTTCATCCCGGTGACGCTGGTGTGGATCGTCGTCGTCGGCGCCTGGATGCAGTTTCCGGCCTGGTGGCTCTGGTGACCCCATGATCGAACGCGTACAGGATTTCTTCCGCACCTTCCTTCTCTGGGAACTGGTCAAGGGCATGGCCCTGACCGGCCGGCACCTGTTCGCCCGCAAGATCACGGTGCAGTTTCCCGAGGAAAAAACCCCGCAGAGCCCGCGATTCCGCGGGCTGCACGCGCTGCGCCGCTATCCGAACGGCGAGGAACGCTGCATCGCCTGCAAACTGTGCGAGGCGGTGTGCCCGGCGCTCGCCATCACCATCGAGTCCGAGCAGCGCCCCGACGGCACGCGCCGCACCACACGCTACGACATCGACCTGACCAAGTGCATTTTCTGCGGGTTCTGCGAGGAATCCTGCCCGGTGGATGCAATCGTGGAGACGCGCATCCTCGAATACCACGGGGAGCAGCGGGGCGATCTGATTTACACCAAGCCGATGTTGCTGGCCGTGGGCGATGTCTATGAAGCAGAGATTGCGAAGGACCGGGCGGACGACGCGGCGTTCCGGTAACGGAAAGTCGGCATCCCGACGGTGATCGGTCTTTGGGCCCCAGCCACATAAAATGACGTTGACGTTTCACGAATATCTGTTCTACGGATTCGCCGCCGTGCTGATTATTTCAGCGCTGCGCGTCATCACGGCCCGCAACCCGGTGCACGCCGCGCTGTTTCTGGTGCTGGCGTTCTTCACCTCGTCGGCCCTGTGGCTGCTGCTGCAGGCGGAGTTCCTCGCCATCACGCTGGTACTGGTCTACGTCGGCGCGGTGATGGTGCTGTTCCTGTTCGTGGTCATGATGCTGGACATCAACCTGTCGCGCCTGCGCGAGGGCTTCTGGAACTACCTGCCGGTCGGGCTGCTGGTCGGGCTGCTGGTGGTGGCGGAAATGGCCTTCGTCCTCTGGTATCGCGCCGACCTCGCCGGCGCGCAGGCGCCCGCGTCGCTGCCGGCGGGGCACAGCAACACCAAGGAACTCGGGCTGCTGCTGTATACGGAGTACGTCTATCCCTTTGAGATCGCCGCGGTCATCCTGCTGGTGGCGATCGTCGCCGCAATCGCGCTCACGCTGCGTGTGCGCAAGCCGAGCAAGTTCATGGATCCCGCGCAGCAGGTGCGCGTGCGCCGCGCGGACCGGATCCGGATCGTGTCGATGCCGTCCGAGAAGCAGGATTCAGGAGCCGGGATTCAGGATTCAGAGGCGAAGCCATGAGCGGGCTTTCCGAATCCCGAATCCCGAATCCCGAATCCCGGACGACCGGAGTCGTCCGATGATCACGCTGCCCCATTACCTCGTGCTCGGCGCGATCCTGTTCGCGATCAGCATCGTCGGCATTTTCCTCAACCGCAAGAACATCATCATTCTGCTGATGGCGATCGAGCTGATGCTGCTGGCCGTCAACATGAATTTCATCGCCTTTTCGTACTGGCTCGACGACGTCACCGGCCAGCTCTTCGTGTTTTTCATTCTCACCGTCGCCGCCGCCGAATCGGCGATCGGACTGGCCATCCTCGTGGTGCTGTTCCGCAACCTGAACACCATCCACGTCGAAGACCTTGACCAGATGAAGGGGTGATGCAGCGGTGGAGATGAAAACCCTTTACCTGGTCGTCGCGCTGGCGCCGCTCGCCGGTGCGCTGATCTCGGGCCTGCTGTGCATGCGGCTGTCCAACCGCGCCGCGCACACGGTCACGATCGGGTTCATGCTGGTCTCAGCGATCGCCGCCGGGCTGGTGTTCCGCGACGTACTGGCCGGCAATACCTTCAACGGCCCTGTCTACACCTGGCTGGTCTCCGACGGCATCCGCTTCGAGGTCGGGTTCCTGATCGACCGCCTGACCGCCACCATGATGCTGGTGGTCACCTTCGTGTCGCTGATGGTCCACCTCTACACCATCGGCTACATGGCCGGCGACCCGGGCTACAACCGCTTCTTCAGCTACATCTCGCTGTTCACCTTCTCGATGCTGATGCTGGTGATGA
>CAZXNF010000294.1:0-5121 GCA_964641785.1 uncultured Streptomycetaceae bacterium
AAATCGCTCGCCCCCATCCTAGCCTTCCCCCGCAAGCGGGGGAAGGAACCTTAAGCAAACGCCGTTCGGGTCGTTGTCGTAAACCGCGCTCATCATACGCCCGCTTGGCAGGCCCGCTGTCCCGGCAGGCAGCGGATCACCCGCGAGCGGCCTCGGCATGCAGCTTGAGCCCCAGCGCATCAATGACTTTCAGCACGGTGTCGAAGTCCGGACTGCGATCGCCCGACAGTGCTTTGTAGAGACTCTCGCGCGACAGCCCGGCATCACGCGCCACCTGCGACATGCCTTTCGCGCGGGCAATATCGCCCAGCGCCTTGGCGATGAACGCAGCATCGCCGTCCGCCTCTTCCAGGCAGGCTTCAAGGTAGGCAGCCATCTCTTTGGGCGTCCGCAAATGTTCGGCAACGTCGTATCGGCTCGTGACGGTCTTGGCCATGCATCAGTCCTATTGCGCGAAGCGATCAGTTTTGCGGACGACGATCACGATCGAATGTAGCCCAGCGGCTACACTTGGTCAATCAAGACAACAACTTGGTCCAGGACGCCTTCAAGCCTCTTCGCGGATGAGCCGGATATCCAGCTCCCGCTCGACGTACCGCCATTCCGGCGAGGCCCGCAGTTCCCGCAGCAGTTCATCGAAAGCGGTTTCATGCGCCGGCGCAAATTCAAACCACGTCAGGAAATCAAAGGGCTCGCCCTCGGCAATATCGCGACAGTGGTGCAGACGCCGGGCGATGGCCGGCAGGTACTTCAGGCCGATGGCGACGTGGTGCGACTGTTCTTCCAGAATGTCCCGGCGCTCGTCCTGGGTCAGTTCCCACCAGGCGGCGGTCTTGAGGATGGGGATCAGCGCGGCGCAGGCAGCCTCGGGGCGACCCAGGCCCTGTTGCGTGGCGGCGAGTTGTGTTTTCTCGCGGCGGACGACGTAACGCTCGTTGCTGGTGATCCCCCGCAACGCCCAGCCCGCACCGCGTTCGGCTGCGGTGGCATCACCGGACACGAGATCCAGCCGTGTCACGGCAGGCAGCCGCGCACCGGCAATGGCCTCCATGCGGGTGACGCGCCACGGCCCGGCGTCGCCACCAACAAATGAGAACAGACGATCCGTCATCTCAACTGACCCCGCTGCCGGAGCGGATCACTCCGCCTTGATCCCGGCCGCCTTGATGATCTTTGCGAACTTGTCGATGTCGGACTTGATGGTCGCACCAAAGTGCTCCGGCGTGTCGCCGATGGCCTCGTAGCCCAGCGTGTCGAAGCGCTGCTTCACGTCCGCGGACTTGAGCGCGCCGACCACCCCGCCATTCAGCTTGGTGACGATCTCCCTGGGCACGCCGGCCAGCGTGACGATGCCGAACCAGGCGTCCACCGCGTAGCCCTTCACGCCGGCTTCCGCCACGGTGGGCAGCTCGGGCGCGACGGACGCGCGCTTGCTGCCGGCCACGGCCAGCATGCGCAGCTTGCCGATTTTCGCCTGCGGGGCCACTGCGGCGTAGTCCGCGATCATCATGTCGATCTGGCCGGCGATGACGTCCGTCACGGCGGGCGCGGTGCCTTTATACGGCACGTGCACGATGTCGGCCCCGATGTCGGCCTTGAACACTTCGGTCATGAGGTTGGACATCGAGCCGCCGCCGGAGGAGCCGTACGACAGCGCACCCTTTTTGGAGCGGGCGATGGCGATCAGTTCCTTGATGTTCTTCGCCGGCACGCTCGGGTTGACGGTGACGACGTACGGGACGAAGGCGACGTTGGCCACTGGCGCGAAGTCGCGCAGCGGGTCGTAGCCGAGCTTGGCGTAGAGTCCGGGCGCCACGGCGAGGTTGCTCGAACCGCCCATCACCAGCGTGTAGCCGTCGGCGGGCGCCTTGGACGCGAATTCGACGCCGATGGTGCCGCCGGCGCCGCCGCGGTTTTCGATGACGAAGTTCTGGCCCCACTGTTCGGTGAGTTTCTGGCCGACCAGCCGGGCGAGGATGTCATTGGGGCCACCGGGCGCGAAAGGCACCACGATGCGCACGGGCTTGGCGGGATAGGTCTGCGCCATCGCGGCTCCGCACAGGCCGAGGCCAAGGAAAACCAGCGCAGCGGTGCCGGCACGCGGTGAGAAATGCTGAGTCATGCGAATGCTCCTGTATGTTTTGTGTTCAGGATACCGGAGCAAGCGGCGTGCCCGCACGAGCACGCCCAATTCCATCTCCATCAGAGCCGGCCACGCGCCCGCGCACCCGAACCGTGCCGGGATGCAGGCGCGTGCACGCCGATAGCGCGTGGGATTACTCTGGCTTGAGCAGGCCCGCCTTGATCAGCCGCTCGACCTTGGCGACTTCGCCCTTGACGAACTTGTCGAAGGCCTCGGGCGTGCCGCCTTCCGGCTCCAGGCCCAGTTGATCGAGCCGCGCCTTCACGTCCGGAAGGCCGAGCTCCCGGTTCACTTCGCGGTTCAACTTTTCCACGATCGCGCGCGGCATCCTGGGCGGCCCGGACATGCCGAACCAGACGATGGCCTCGGCGTCCTTGATGCCGCCCTCGGCGAGCGTCTGCACGTCGGGCAGGCTGGGGATGCGCTTGGCGGCCGCCACGGCGATCACCCTGACCCGCCCAGCCTTGATCTGCTCCCCGCCCGACACCGTGGTGGTGTGCATGAGCTGGATCTGGCCGCCGACGACGTCTGTGATCGCGGGCGCGGCGCCCTTGTACGGCACGTGGACCACGTTCGCCCCGGTGGACGCCTGGAACAGCGCGAGCCCGATGTGCAGGCTGGAGCCGATGCCGGAGGAACCCCACGACACCTTGCCGGGGTTGGCCTTGACGTAATCGAGGAGTTCCTTCGGCGTCTTCGGCGCGAAGCCGGGGTTGGCGAGGATGAGGAGCGGGGCGTAACCGATGAACACGATGTTGGTGAAGTCGTTGGGCGTGAAGGCCGGCTTGCGGACCAGCAGCGGCGAGTTCACGCTCGGGCCCGGGTTGGCGAGGATCAGCGTGTAACCGTCCGGCAGCGCGCGCGCGACGGTTTCCGCGCCGATAGCGCCACCCGCGCCGGGCCGGTTGTCGATCACGAACTGCTGGCCGAAGGCCTCGCCCAGCTTGGCGCCGAACAGGCGCCCGATGATGTCGTTGGAAGCGCCCGGCGTGAAGGGCACGATCCAGCGCACGGGCTTGGTCGGGTAGTCGGTGCCACCTTTTTGCGCGTGGGCGGCCGGCATCGTGGCCGCCAGCAGGGTACCGATCAGTATCTGCACGAATTTCATGGATATCTCCTCTGCTTGCTGCTTATTCGGGACGGACATTAGCCGCTTTCACCACCTGCGCCCAGCGCGCCAGCTCTTCCTTGAGGAAAGCGCCGAAGCGCGCCGGCGTGCCGCCCTGGGCTTCGAGGCCCAGTTGCGCGAAACGTTCCCGGATCTCGGGCAGCTTGAGCACGGCGTTCATGTCCGCATTGAGTTTGTTGATGATCGGCATGGGCGTGCGCGCCGGCACCGACACGCCGAACCAGATCAGCACGTCGAACCCGGGCAGGCCCTGCTCCGCGGTCGTCGGCACGTCCGGGAAGATGGCGAGTCGCTGCTTGCCGGCAACGCCAAGGACCTTAAGGCGGCCACCGGCGACGAGCGGTTGCACCGACACCGGCGTGCTGAAGAACAACTGCAACTGTCCCGCCATGACATCGGTGAAGGCCGGTGCCGCACCCTTGTACGGGACGTGCAGGATATCCGTCCCGGTCTGCAGCTTGAACAGTTCCAGCGCGAGGTGGCTGCTGCCGCCGGTGCCGGACGACCCGGCAGACAACTGCCCCGGCTTCGCCTTCGCCAGCGCGATCAGGTCCTTGACATTGTTCATCGGCGCCGACGCCGAGGTCACGGCCATGATCGGCGACCAGCCGAGCAGGATGACCGGTTCCAGATCGGCCTCGGTATACGGCGTTTTCGCGCGCAGCGCGAAGTTGATGGCGTTCGCCCCGGGGTTGGCCATCAGCAGCGTGTAGCCGTCCGGCGTCGCGCGGACCACGATCTCTGCGCCGACCATGCCCCCCGCTCCGCCCCGGTTGTCGATCACCACCTGCTGGCCCCAGCGGTCGCCGAGCTTCTGCGCGAGCAAGCGCGCGACGATGTCGTTGGAGGCCCCGGGCGCGAAGGGCACGACCCAGCGCACGACGCGCTGCGGAAACTCGCCCGCGGCCGGCTTCGAGGACTGCGCCGCCGCGGTGCCGGCGGCGCACAGGAGAACCGCACATAAAAGTGTTTTCATGGTGTCAGTCAAGCCAGCCGCTTTTCTTCACGTCCGCGAGCACGCGGTCCACGATCTGCGGCGCGTGGCCGACGTAGGTGGTTGGGTCGAGCGCCGCCTTCAGTTCGGCATCGGTCAGCGCGGCGCGCACCTGCGGGTTCTCGAACAGCGCTTTCTCGAAGGTCATACCGCCCCCCAGTCCCTTCATCGACGCCTCGTAAACAAGATCGTGCGCCGTCTGCTTGCCGACCTTGCCCGACAACGCGAACATGACGCGCTCGGACAGCAGGAAACCGCCGAGCAGGTCGAGATTCTCGCGCATGCCCTTGACGTTGACGGTCAGGCCCGCCAGCACGTACTTCATGGTCGCCAGCATCATGCCCATCATGAGGCAGGATTCCGGCAGCGCCTTCCATTCGCCGCGCCAGGCCGAGCCGTCGCGCTCGTGCTCGATGATCATCGATTCGAGCATGAAGGCCGCGTTGTAGCGGATGCCGCGGCTGACGCCGACCACCGCCTCGCAGGACGAGGGGTTGCGCTTGTGCGGCATGGTGGAGGACCCCACCTTGCCGGCGCTGAAGGGCTCGGCGAGTTCGTCGATCTCCGTGTGCTCGAGGTTCACGACCTCGTTGGCGACCTTGCCCAGCGTCTGGCCGATGATGGCGAGCACGCAGACGTATTCCGCGAAGCGGTCGCGCGCGGGCTGCCAGTTGATGTCGGCGACGCTTAAGCCCAGACGCTTCATCACGCGCTGTTCAAGCTCGGCTGCCTGCGGGCCGTAGGACGCCTGCGTACCGACCGCGCCGACCATGCCGCCGACGAAGGTGCGCGCTTCCAGCCCGCGCAGCCGCTCGTAGTTGCGGCCCATTTCCGACAGCCAGATCGCGGCCCCCC
>CAZXNF010000295.1:0-5120 GCA_964641785.1 uncultured Streptomycetaceae bacterium
ACCCTCCCCCGCAAGCAGGGGAGGGAGAGAATGGACTGCGTTCAAACGATTCTCCACCCCAACCCTCCCCCGCAGCACTGCTGCAAGGGAGGGGGTTATTCAGTCGGGGCAGACCCTATACAAAGGAAACCTGAAACCGTGAGCCTGCATACCGCACACCGCACCGAACCCGGCGCCGCCCCACGCATCCGCGTCGACCGCATCCTGCACCCGCGCTCCGTGGCGGTGTTCGGCGCCTCCGAAGACATCGGCAAGTTCGGCGGCCGCATCATCCATTTCCTCGTCAAACACGGCTTTGCCGGCGACGTGTACCCGATCAACCCGAACCGCGCGGAGATCGCCGGCCGCAAGGCCTATCCGCGCATCGCGGACGTGCCGTCGCCGCCGGACGTGGCGATCCTGGCGGTGCCGATGGCGCGCATGCTGGAGTCCATCGAGCAGGCCGCGGCGGCCGGCGTCGGCTGCTGCGTCATCATCACCACGGGCTTCGCGGAGGTGGACGCGGACGGCGCGGAGCGCCAGGCGAAGCTGGTCGAGCTGACCGCAAAGACCGGCATGCGCATCGTCGGCCCTAACTGCATGGGCTTCATCGTCCCGCATCACCACATGGCGCTGTGCTCCTCCGTGGTGCTGAACACCGACCAGCTGGGTGACGGGACCATCGGTTTCATCAGCCAGAGCGGCGGCCTGATGGTGTCGGTATTCGATCGCGCCAAGACCGACGGCATCGGCTTGCGCTACGGCGTGTCGCTCGGCAACCAGGTCGATCTGGAGATCTGCGATTTCCTCGAGTTCATGATCGAGGACTCCGGCACCAGGGCGATCTGCCTGTACGTCGAGGGCCTGCTGGACGGCGCGCGTTTTCAGAAGGCGGCGGCCGCGTGCCGCCGCGCGGGCAAGCCGCTGCTGGTGCTGAAGACCGGTCGCACCCAGGCGGGTGTCGTTGCGGCCAAGTCACACACGGCGAGTCTCGCCGGCTCGTGGGAGGCGTTTGCAGCGGTCTGCCGCGAGCAGGCGGTGATCCTCGTGCGCGATCCCGACGACATGCTGCGCGCCGCGCAGGTCCTGATCGAGCACCCCGCGCCGCGCGCCGGCAGCGGGCTCGCCGTGATCTCGTCCTCCGGAGGCGGCACCTCGACGGCCAGCGACCGGGTGGTGGAGATGGGGCTGGAACTCGCGCCGCTGACGGCGGAAACCCGGCGCGGGCTGGGCGGGTTTCTGCTGCCACCGCAGGCGCGGAACCCGATCGACCTCGGCGCGCGCAGCGTACCCGCGGACGTCGAAATCGCCGGCCCCGCGACTTCGTTGCTGCTCGCCGATCCCACCGTGGACCTCGGGGTGGCGGTCCTGATGTCGATGCCGTTCTATCAAAAGCGCGCCGTCGCGGTGGCCGAAGCGGCGCGCGCGAGCGGCAAGCCGGTGCTGATCGTGTGCACGCCAGGTGCCGCGGCGAATGCGGCGCGCGAGGAGATGCGCGCCAAGGGCTTCGTGGTTTACGACAGCTTCGAGCAAGCGCTGCGGATCCTGGTTCTGATCACGGAGTACGACCGCCTGCGCAGGACCGGTGGGGATGCGCCGGTCAGGCCCGCCGGCTTGCCGCCGCCCGGGGCGCTCGCCAGCCTGGCCGTGGGCGCGCAGACCGAAAGCGAAGTCAAAAAGCTGCTCGCCACCTACGGCGTCACTGTCGCGCGCGAAGCGATCGCGGCCACGCCAGACGCCGCGGCCGCTGCGGCCGCCGGGGTCGGCTTTCCGGTCGTGCTGAAGGCGGTGTCCCGCGAAATCGTGCACAAGAGCGATGTCGGCGGCGTGCGTGTCGGCCTCGCCGACGGGCCGGCCGTCGCGGCGGCGGCGACGGCGATGACGCAGCAGATCGCGAAAACCTTGCCCGGCGTGAAGCTGGAGGGGTTTTCGGTGCAGGAAATGGTGCGGGGCGACGCGGAAGTCATCGTCGGCATCCGTCGCGACGAACAGTTCGGCCCCATCGTGATCGTCGGGCTGGGCGGCATTGCCGTTGAGATCCTGCACGACGTCGCGGTGGCCACGGCGCCGGTCGCCGCGTCGCGGGTACGCGAAATGCTCGCCTCCCTGAAGACGGCACCGCTGTTCCAGGGCGCCCGCGGCAAGCCGCCGCTCGACGTCTCGGCGATTGCCGACGCGGTGGAGCGGATGAGCTGGCTTGCCCACGACCTGGGGCCGCGCCTGGTGGATCTGGAAGTCAATCCGTTGATCGTCCGCCATGGGACCGGTGGGGCGGTTGCTGTCGATGGTCGTGCCAACTTCAAGGAGAAATCATGAAACCGATGTTGAAACTGTCCGCCGTTTGTGTCGCCGCCGCGCTGTCGTCCGGAGCCATCGCCCAAGCACCGCAGGGCAAGATCATCCGCATCGTCAACCCGTTTGTGGCGGGCGGGAATACGGACGTCGTGACCCGCGCGCTGATCGACAAGCTGATCCCCATCCTAAAGCAGCAAATGATCATCGAGAACCGGCCGGGCGCGATGACCAACATCGCCTCGGAATACGTGATTCGCTCCGCGCCCGACGGGACGACGATACTCATGGGCGGGGCGTCGAACGCCATCAACATGAGCTTCCTCGCCAACCCGCCGTACGACACCCTGCGCGACTTCGAGCCCGTGATCCTCTGCTTCAAGGGCGCCAACGTGCTGTCGGTGCATCCGTCGCTGCCGGTGAAGAACCTGAAGGAGCTGATCGCGCTGGCGAAGGCGAAGCCCGGCCAGCTCACGTACTCCACCAGCGGACTGGGCAGCTCCAACCACATGGCCGGCGAACTGCTGAAGATGATGGCGAAGATCGACCTGCAGCACGTCCCCTACAAGGGCGTGAACCCGGCGATCGTCGATGCCATCGGCGGACACGTGCACATGACCTTCGGCGGCGGGCCATCCCTCATCCCGCACTTCGAGTCCGGGCGCCTCCGTGCCATCGCCATCAGTACGATGAAGCGTTCTCCCGCGCTGCCGACGGTGCCGACCTTCGACGAGTCCGGCGTGAAAGGCTACGAATCGACGAACTGGTACGGGTTGCTGGCGGCGGCGAAGACGCCGAAGGAGACGGTGGCCCGGCTGAACGGCGCGGTGGACAGCGTGCTGAAGATGCCCGACATGCGCGAGCGCTTCAACCGCGACGTGCTGGAGGTGATCGGCGGTTCGCCGGAATCGTTCGGGGCCTTCCTGAAGGAGGAGATCGAGAAGTACGCGAAGGTCATCAAGGCGGCGGGGATCGCGCCGCAGTAAAGGCCCGCGGCTTCACTGTCCCACGGCAGCCAGAGCCTCCGACCGGTGGGGGGGCAGTAGCAGCAGCCTTGTAGTGTGTAACTATATGGGTTACACTTTTGCCCATGGTCCGTCGCCCGCCACAAGGGGCTGCAGCGTTTCTTCGAGACGGGCAGCAAATCGGGAATCCAGGCGCAGCAGGCGGATTGGTTGCGGCTGATCCTTGCCCAGTTGAGCGCGGCGACAAGGCCGGAGGATATGGCGTTGCCGGGTCTGGTGCTGCACCCGCTCAAGGGGAACCGGAAGGGCCTATGGTCGGTTCGCGTCAGCGGAAACTGGCGCATCACCTTTGTGTTTACCGGAGCGGATGCCGATCTGGTCGATTACGAGGACTATCACTGAATGGAAGCCTCATGCGAATGCACAACCCTCCCCACCCTGGCGAAATGATCAAGTCGCTCTGTCTGGAGCCGCTGGGCTTGACGGTTACCGCAGTAGCAAAGGCGCTGGGCGTCAGCCGTAAAACGCTGTCGGCGATCCTGAACGGCCGGGCGGGCGTCAGTCCCGAAATGGCCGTACGCCTGTCGATCGCGTTCGGCACCTCCGCGGAGAGCTGGCTGAACCAGCAGACGCAGTACGATCTATGGCACGCGGAACAGCGGCGCAAGCAATTGCGCGTGATGAAGCTGGCGGCGTAACGCCTGGGGGACCGGCCGCTTGAATGAACGGGACTGAAGTCGATGGTTGTGGTGGGTGGGGTGCTAAATGACATTGACCCCTGGTGCTTCGCGCCCGTGCGGCACCGTACGCGCTCTGCCTGGGGCGCAGGCTGACCGAAGCGCCGCGCTGATCCCTAAGGGCAGGTAACCCGTAAGCCATACCTTTGCCGGGGGCAGCCCGGCGGCTGGTTACTTTCTCTTGTTCGGCCAAGAGAAAGTAACCAAAGAGAAGGCCGCCCCGGCGAACCGCCACTGTCGTGGTGCCCCTGCGCTGCTCGGCATGGACGGCGGCTGCGGAACTCGCGTCCGTCATGAAACATGACGGACGCTCAGACAGTCCTCGCCGACGGCCCCGTCCCCGCCTGCGACTGCTCGGCGGTTCGCAAGGGAGAGGCAAATGCGACCCCGCTCAACCCTCGGCCTCTCACGCCAAATCCAGCATCCTCAATCGCAAATCCCGAATCCCGAATCCCGTATCCTGCTTTCTATTCCGCCCTGATCTTCGCTTCCCTCACCACCCGCGCGAACTTCTTGATTTCCTAATCCAGGTAGGCCGCAAACTCTTCCGGCGTGACGCCGATGATGACGGCGCCGACCGCCGCGCTCGCCACGCGCAGGCTCGCGTCGCCGGTAGGGGAGGGGGCGCTGGCGGTGCTGCGCCCGATGCTGATCTCCACTCATGCAAGCATCGGTGCCATTGCAATCGCGCAATGGTTCCGTTTGCCGGTGAGCAGGCGCTTTTTCACGTGAGGTGCTTTGAAGATCCTTCGGCAACCGGTTGATGTGCTTGAGATAAAGGTCTGGGTACTCCTTCCGCTTAATCGGACACAACTTCAAGTGACGCCGCAACGAGTGCATCCAGGCGGTCAAGAACCGCGAATAGCGGAAATCCACAGAAATGCACAGCCTCGAGAAATCCGCGCTAGGATACTGAGAGGTTTAATCTTTCGCCGGTCACGCTCGCGCCAGTTAAACGGACATTAATTAAAGTCGTTTCTTATGTTGCTGGATAGAACCAAGTTCGGCAAAAAAAGGGTGATGAAGCAGTTATTTCAATGCCTCGATACCAGCGCCATAATTGATATGGAATGCTGCTCCATCCATCACGATGGCGGGTACGGACTTGACACCGGCAGACTCCGCTTCTTTCAGACGCGATTTGTCG
>CAZXNF010000296.1:0-970 GCA_964641785.1 uncultured Streptomycetaceae bacterium
AAGTTGAGCCATTGGTTGAACGGTCCGCGCGTGATGAGTTTCTGCAATTGTTCGACGGTGGCCGGTTCAGCCATGGGGGGCTCCTTGAGAGACGGGTTCATAAAGACCAGCGGTGACGCCGGCGCGCAATTGGCTGACGTCCACCTTGTTGGTGCCGCCGAGGGGAATACGGTCGAGGACGAAGACGCGCCGCGGGTGCATGTAGGCCGGGCCGTGCGCTAGCGCGTAGGTCTTGAGTGCATCTTCTACCGTCTGGCTGCCGGCCTTGAGCGTGACGAAGGCGTAAGGCACCTGGCCTTTCAGTTCGTGCGCGAACGGCAGCACCACGGCCTGGTTGACCGCCGGATGCTTCTCCAGCAGGGCCTCCACCTCGACCGGGAAAATGTTCTCGCCGCCGCAGACGAACATGTCGTCGGTGCGGCCGACGAAGGTGTAGAAGCCTTCCGCGTCGCGCCGGAAGATGTCGCTGCTGTAGTACCAGCCGTCCCGGATCCGCTTGGCCGTTTCTGCGGGGAGGTTGTGGTACCCGAGCAGCACGCCGGGATTGCGGGTGACGAATTCGCCCTCGTCCTCGGAGGCGCCGCCGACCAGCCTGACCTCCACGCCGGGCGCGGGGTAACCGACGGAGCCAAGCGGTCGCGGTTTGCCGTCGGGGTGCGGGCCGAGCGGCAGCGGCCCACCCTCGGTTACGCCGTAGTTGATCAGGATCTCCGCGCGCGGGAAGACGGCCTGCAGTTCCGCCAGCAGGGCCGGCGACGCGGGCGCTGAGCCCATCATGACGGTGCGCACCGAGGACACGTCGGTGGCCGCCAGTTGCGCCTTCTGCGCGAGCAGCATGGCCATCATCGTCGGCACGCCGGAGATGACGGTGCAGCGTTCGGCGCCGATCGCCGCGAGGTAGCGGACGACGTCAAACTGCGGGAGCAGCACGCTGCGGGCGCCACCGGTGAAGGCCTGCTTGACCGCATTT
>CAZXNF010000296.1:980-5099 GCA_964641785.1 uncultured Streptomycetaceae bacterium
CATTCAGCGCGTTCTTGTGGTACAGCGGCGCCGCCACCAGTAGCGCGTCGGCGGGCGCCGTGCGCCGGTTCCAGGCGATGAGCCGCCGGCTCCAGTTCTGGCCGTAGTGCGACAGCAGGACACCCTTGGGGCGCCCGGTGGACCCGGAGGTATAGGGCTGAATGGCCACCGTGTCGGGTGCGGGTTCGATAGCGTCGAAGGTACCGGGGTCGCAGAACGACTCGAAGCTGCGGCCGTATTCGATCGTGCGCAGCCCGGCCGGGACCAGTTTCGCCAGCCCCGGACCGATGAAGGCGATCCGGGCATCCGCATCGCGCGCAATGTAGGCGACGGCGTCGGCCGGCAGTTTTACATTGATCGGCACTGGCACGACGCCGGCGCGCATGGCGCCCAGCAGCGTGGCGACGAACTCCCAGCGGTTGAGCGAGAGGATCACCACCCGGTCGCCGGCGTGTACCCCCGCCAGCCGCAATCCGCGGGCGACGGCGTCGCAGTGCGCATCGAGCGCGCGGCAGGACAGCGTCCGGCGCTGGGCGTCCGCGCTGTCGCCGAGATCGACGACCGCAATCGCTTCGCTGGTAGCGTCCGCGAAGGGTTTGCCGAGGTTGCCCGGGTAGCCGCGCGGCTCCGGGCAGGTGAGGACGATATCGGTCATTAGGGGGTAACAACCACCTTGCCGAACACTTCGCGGTTCTCGATCAGCTTCAGGCCTTCGCCGGCCTTTTCCAGCGGCAGCACTTCGTCGATGACGGGCTTCATGGCGCCGGTCTGGATCAGGTCCATCAGCGCCTTCAGGTTTTCGTCGTAGAAGCTGTTGGAGCCGATGATCTGGAGTTCGAAGCTCCACACGTAGCGCAGGTCTTCCTTGGGGTCGTAGCCGGCGGTGGCGCCGCAGACGAGAATCTTGCCGCCGCGCTTCACGCAGCGCAGCGTGGGGCCCCAGGTGTCGCCGCCGGTGAAGTTGATCACCACGTCTACGCCGCCCTCGTAATTGCGGCGTTGCGGTTTGCCGTATTGTTCGATCGCCCACTTCGAGAAGTCCGTTTCCTTGTAATTGATGACGTGGTCGGCGCCGAGGTCCTTCAGGCGCTGGATCTTGTCCGCGCTGGACGCGCAGGCGATGACTTCCGCGCCGCGCAGCTTGGCGAGCAGCACGCAGCCGGTGCCGACGCCGCCGCTGGCGCCGAGCACCAGTACCTTGTCGCCCTTCTTGATGGTGTCGTGGGTCACGATCATGCGGTGCGCGGTGCCGTAGGCGACGGGCAGGGACGCGGCTTGCTCGAAGCTCACCTTGTCCGGCATCGCGATCAACTGGTCGGCGGCCACGAGGCATTTCTCCGCCAGGCCGCCGTGCATCATCTCGCCCATCAGGCCTTTTTTCTTGTTGAGCGGATTCACCAGCACGCGGTCGCCCGCTTTCCAGCCGGTGACGCCCTCGCCGATTTCCAGGATTTCGCCGGCGAGGTCGAGGCCGATGATCATGGGGAAGGGCACCTTGATGCCCGGCATGCCCTTCACGGTGAACACATCGTGGTAATTGAAGGAAGTGGCGCGGACGCGGATGACGACGTGGCCGGGCTCGACCTTCGGGTCGGGAAAGTCGGACACGAGTTCGAGGTCGGCGATCTGGCCATGCTGCTTCAGGACGACGGCTTTCAAGGGGTTCTCCGGGACGGGGGGTGAAGGGGGATCAGTCGATGCCGAGGGCAAGGTTCATGACGGACGCGCTGCTCATCACCGCCGACAGCACCATCGCGCGCGCGGCCTCGATCTGCTCGCGGCAGATGCGTTCCGCGGCCTCGCCGTCGCGGCGCGTGAGGGCCTTCACCAGCGTGCGATGTTCGTGCTGCATTTCGCTGGTGCGGTTGCGCGAGCCCAAACCGAGATGCAGCAAGCGCGTCATTTCGTCGAGCAACTGGTCGATCATCGCCGCCAGCCGGGGATTGCCGGTGGCTTCCGCGATGGCGATATGGAACGCCTTGTTGGCATCGAGAAAGCGCGCGGTGCTTTTGGCGTCGCCGGGCTGGTAGCCCGCGGCGCAGGCTTCATCCAGCGCGCGCAGGCGCTGGGCTTCGATGCGGCCGGCGGCCATGCGCGCGGCGGGCGGCTCCAGCATCAGCCGCAGTTCAAAGACGTCGTGGATGTGCTTCAGCGTGACCGGGGCGACCACGTAGCCCCGGCGCGGCACCGCCCGGACCAGGCCGTCGTGGGTCAGCCGCGACAAAGCGGCGCGCACCGGCGCCTTGCCGAGCTTGAACTGGGCGCACAGGACGTTTTCCGAAATCTCGGTGCCCGGGGCGATGGCGCAGGTGATGACCTCGTGCTTGATGCGCTCGTAGGCGCGCTGCGACAGCAGCGGGATGGGTTTGCCCGGCGCGCGGGGCCGGGCGAGCGTCAGTTGCATGGGAGAAAACGCGGCGGTGTGCAGTGCAGCAAGGAGGCGTCATGCTAGGGGCCGCGTCCTGACATGTCAACGACTCGCGGGGTGCGGAACGCCGGAGCGGCCCTGCGCGCCCGGCCGCCTAAGCCTTGGGCGGCAGCTTGGGCGGCGACGCGAAGCCAATCTTGCGGGACACCATTTCGTTGATGACGTGCAGCATGAGCAGGTCTTCAATGACATCGAGCGGAAAACCCTTGCGCGTTTCGCGGTCGGAGACGATCAGGGTTTTCAAGTAAAGACCGCAGACGTCCGTACCCCACAGGGAGATAAGCTTGCGGCCGATATGCGGAAAGGACTGTTCCAGCGTGCACTCGGGTTTGCCATCGGTCGGCAGCGGTATGGCGCGGGCCCCCGAAGGATCCCAGCGGTCGTGCCGCATACGCTTGTCCAACTGCTGCTGCTTCGCGGCGTCGAACTCATCGTCTGAGAAGATCTTGGGCAGATCCGAGGGCATGGTTCCAGGCCACAAGCCGTCGGCGCGGCTTTGTCTGTGGTGAATGAAGGGCTCATTGTCTGCCGGGGAGGGCGACGGCTCAAGCGCGGATTGACCTTGCAGCCGGTCCAGGGCGCCTTCGGTCGGCGAGTGGCCACATAACTAGGAGGTGCGGGGAAAGAACAGCCAGAGGCTGGCGCCGCGGGGCGAACGCGCGCGGCCGCCTAGCGGAAGAAAATCACGATGGGGAATACCGCCACCGCCAGCACCAGCACCAGCCATTCCACATTGTGGCGCTTGAGCCACCCGGTGAAATGCAGGATCAGCATGATGGTCGCGACGACGTAAAAAGCGTAAAAAATCAAGGTCGCCCCCTGTCTGTGTTATTTGCCACAGTATGATACCGGAATCCGGGCGCGAATCCATACCACGCGGAGGGGGAAAACACCGCGTGCCTGAGGGGAGAACCATGCTGGTTTTGGCACATCGCGGCTATCACGCCCGGCATCCGGAGAACACCCTGGAAGCGTTTGCGGCGGCGGCACGTGAGGGCGTTGATGGCATCGAAACCGATGTCCGGCTCTCCGTGGAGGGCATCCCCCTGCTCGTGCACGACCGGGTGACGCCGCGCGGACGGGCGGTGTCCGGCCTGACCCGGGACGAGGTCGGGCGCGATTACGGCCATGCGGTGCCGCGGCTGGAAGAGGCGCTGGAGGCGCAGCCGGGGCTGCTGTGGAACGTGGAAATCAAGCATCCCGAGGCGGTGCGCGCCACGCTGGCCGTGCTGGCGCCACTGGCCGGGAAGCGCCGCCTGCTCGTCACGGCCTTCCGGCACGACGTGGTGGCGGCCGTGGCCGCCGCGCTCCCCCGGCTCGACTGCGGCCTGTTGTGCGCTCATCGGCCGTCGAATCTTGCCGCCTTGACGCAGGGCGCGGCGGCTAACGTCCGTACGCTGGTCTGGGACTACAACATCCTCGACCCGGTGCTGGTGACCGAGGCGCGCGAACGCGGCTGGCGCACGGCCGTCTACGGCGCCGTCACCGAGGACGAGCACAGATCCTGCGCGGCGCTGCCACTGGATGCGCTGATCACGGACTATCCGGAGCGGGTGCGGTTTACCGCATGAAGCGGGTCAAGCGGGAATAGGGAATGAGTAATGGGTGATGGGTAATGGGTAATGGGTAAACGGGGTTCCAACGATTCCCCATTACCCATCACCCATCACCCATCACCCATCACCCATCAC
>CAZXNF010000297.1:0-5088 GCA_964641785.1 uncultured Streptomycetaceae bacterium
CATCGGCGCCGTCGAGCATCGCCGCGAGCACCTTGATGCCTTTCACGTCCACCGCCCGGTCGACGAGCTCATCGCCCTGGCTGGACGCCAGCTTTGACTTGAGTTTCGCGAGCTCGCGTTCGAGCGTCTTCACGTGCTCCTGCACCTGCGCGATTTTCTGCGCCACTTCGGAAGGCTGCGCCTTCAATGCCGCGGCGGCCTCGCCGACGCGTTCGTCCAGCCCCTGCACATACGTCAGCGCGCCATCGGCGGTGACCGCCTCCACGCGCCGCACGCCGGCCGCGATGCCGGTCTCCGCCGTGATCTTGAAGAAACCGATGTCGCCGGTGCGCGCGACGTGCGTGCCGCCGCACAACTCGGTGGAGAAGTCCCCCATCGACAGCACGCGCACTTCGTCGCCGTATTTCTCGCCGAATAGCGCCATCGCACCGGCCTTGATCGCATCGTCGTACTTCATGATGCGGGCCGCGACCGGGTCATTCGCGCGGACTGCCGCGTTGACCAGCGACTCGACCTCGCGCAGTTCCGCGGGGGTCATCGGCTTGTTGTGCGAGAAGTCGAAGCGGGTGCGGTCCGGATCGACCAGCGAGCCCTTCTGCTGCACGTGCGGGCCCAGCACCTTGCGCAGCGCGGCGTGCATGAGATGGGTCGCGGAGTGGTTGAAGGCCGAACGGGAACGCGCCGCGAGGTTGACCTGGGCGCTCAGCAAGTCGCCAACCGCCAGCGCGCCCGTCGCGAGCCGGCCGTGGTGGCCGAACACCTCGGACTGGATTTTCTGGGTGTCGCTGACGGTGAAGGTGCCGCGCCCGGAGATCAGTTCGCCGACGTCGCCGACTTGGCCGCCGGACTCGGCGTAGAAGGGCGTCCGGTCCAGCACCACGATCGCGTCCTCGCCCGGCGCGATCGACGACACCGAGGTGCCGTCCTTGTAGATCGCTACCACCTTGGCGTCATCGACGTTCAGCGTCTCGTAGCCGTGGAACTCGGTCTTGGCACCCGAGTACTCCAGCGTGCCGCCCATCTGGAACCTGGACGCCGCACGCGCCTTCGCGCGCTGGCCTTCCATCGCGGCCTCGTAGCCGGCGATGTCGATGGCCTTGTGACGTTCCCGGGCGATATCGGCGGTCAGATCGACCGGAAAGCCGTAGGTGTCGTAGAGCGTGAAGACCGTCTCGCCGTCGATCATGCTGCTTTCGCGGGCGAGCGCGGTTTCGAGAATCTTCATGCCGTTTTCCAGCGTCTCGGCGAAGCGCTCCTCTTCCGTCTTGAGCGTGTCCGCGACCCGCGCCGCCACGGCGGTCAGTTCCGGGTAGGCCG
Source organism: uncultured Streptomycetaceae bacterium (assembly GCA_964641785.1). Lineage (GTDB taxonomy): Bacteria > Pseudomonadota > Gammaproteobacteria > Burkholderiales > SG8-41 > CAZXNF01. The sequence goes on from CAZXNF010000297.1 coordinate 1,318, forward strand.
CGCCCATCACCTTGACGAGGTCGGGCACGATACGGTGGAAGAAGGGCTCTTTCTGGCCGAGCTGGTAGCCATGGCGGATCGCGCGGCGGATGATCCGGCGCAGCACATACCCGCGCCCCTCGTTGGACGGGATCACGCCGTCCACGATCAGGAAAGAGCAGGCGCGGATGTGGTCGGCGATCACCTTCAGGGACGGGTTGGCTAGATCTTTCGCGCCGGTTTCCCGCGCTGCCGCCTTGATCAGGCTCTGGAAGAGATCGATGTCGTAGTTGGAATGCACGTGCTGCAGCACCGCCGCGATGCGCTCCAGACCCATGCCGGTATCCACGCAGGGCTTGGGTAGCGGCGTCATCGTGCCCTTGTCGTCGCGGTTGAACTGCATGAACACGAGGTTCCAGATCTCGATGTAGCGGTCGCCGTCGGCGTCGGGCGATCCCGGCGGGCCGCCCGCCACTTCCGGGCCGTGGTCGTAGAAGATTTCCGAGCACGGGCCGCAGGGGCCGGTGTCGGCCATCTGCCAGAAGTTGTCGGACTGGTAACGCGGCGCGCCCGGCTTGTCGCCGATGCGCACGCAGCGCTCCTTCGGCACGCCGATTTCCTTGGTCCACAGGTCGTAGGCTTCGTCGTCCTCGTGGTACACCGTGGTCCACAGCTTTTCCTTGGGGATACCGTAGACCGTGGTCAGCAGTTCCCACGCGAATTTGATCGCGTCGCGCTTGAAGTAGTCGCCGAAGGAGAAATTGCCGAGCATCTCGAAGAAGGTGTGGTGGCGCGCGGTGTAGCCCACGTTCTCGAGGTCGTTATGTTTGCCGCCCGCGCGCACGCAGCGCTGCGAGGTCGTTGCGCGCTTGTAGGCGCGCCGGTCGTGGCCGAGGAACACGTCCTTGAACTGGACCATCCCGGAATTGGTGAACAGCAGCGTCGGGTCGTTGCCCGGCACCAACGGGCTGGAGGCCACGATGGTGTGGCCCTTCTGCTTGAAGTAATCAAGAAACTTGCTGCGGATGTCGGATGAATTCATGGTCGATGGGTTCGTTTAAAACAGAATGACGCCGGCGGCACGTGCCGCCTTGCGCAAGTGGGTATCACGGGTGGCCAGCGGCAGGCCGCGGCGCTGCGCAAGCGCGAGATAGGCCGCATCGTACACGGTCAGCCGGTGCGCGCGGGCGAGCGCGAGCGCCTCCCCCGCCACCGTGGCGGCGGGCTCGACGACGATATCGAGCGCTTCCATGGCGCCGAAGCCCTCGGCGATGGTGTCCGGCTTCAGGCGCCCCCGGCGTTCGGCCATCAACGCGGCGTTCGCCAGTTCGAAGGGCCAGATGGCGGGCACGCGCGCGCGGGTGTCCGCCAGGGCGTCCATCAGGCGCAGCGCGTCCGGATCGCGCTCATCCTCGAAGAACCAGGCGAGCACCGCGGAGCAGTCGAGCACCAGCTCCGTCATCAGTATTTCCGTCCTTCCTCAATCAGCGCGCGCAGGCGCAGTTTGCCCAGACGGTTGCCGTCGCCCAGCGTCTTCAGGCGCGCAACCGCCGCGCTGCGCTTCAAGCCCTCATCCGCTTCGCCTTCGGTCACCGGCACGAGGCGGGCCACCGGCTTGCCGTGGCGGGTAATGACGAACTTCTCCCCCGCCTCGACCTGGTCGAGCAACTGTGAAAGATGGGTCTTGGCCTCGAAGATGCCGACGGACGTCATGGCGCGGCTCCTGTTTGATTAAAATATGGTCTAACTAGTCTATTCGGAACCGGGGAGGCGATCAACCCGGCTTCAAGCCGCAGGGCCGCGGACTTCGCAGCGGGTCAGCGCAGGCGCTCCGCTTCCTCGATACGCAGGCCGAGGGAGGTACCGCCGAAGATCGCCGCGCTCAGTACCTTGCCGCGCACGGCCACCGCGTCGTTCAGCGCCGGCAGGCTGCCGGTCGTGACCACTGCGATTTCACCGGTGTCGTCCTTAAGCACGAACATCCGGTAATCCAGGAAAGGCACGCGCAGCACATCGACGGCCTGGCCTTTGACTTTCACGGTCTGGCCCTCGAACTTGCCGGGCGCCGCCACGATGTCCCCGATCGGCGTGTAGCCAAAGGGCAGCGCGTCGCAGCCCCCCAGCATCAGGACGAGCGCAGCACCCGCCACCAGCCGCAGTCTCTTACGGTTCGTCCGCGTCATCCGCCCCGCCAATCACCCTGAAGATGGTGGAAAGTTCAAAACCGCGTCCCTGCAAAAAGCGCACCTGCTTCGCCCGTTCCTCGCGCGTAACGGGCACTGTCCCGAAGCGCTTTTGCCACACCGTGCGCGCGGCCTTGTGGTCCCCCGCGCGCAGGTCCGGCAGCGCCGCCGTGACCGCCTCGGGCGCGTGGCCCTTCTGCTGGAGCTCGCGGCGGATGCGCTGCGCGCCGAAGCGCCCGCGCCGCGCCGACACGACCTGCGCCAGCGCCCGCGCCTCCGACAGCCAGCCGCGGCGCTCGAAATCGTCCAGCACGCGCGCGATCTCGGCTTCGTCCTCCGTGTAGCGCGCGAGCTTGCGACCGAGTTCCAGGCGCGTGTGCTCGCGCAGCGCGAGCAGCTTCAGCCCCCGCGCGGGCAGGGACATCTCGTGTTTGGGTTTGCGTCTTTCAGCCATGCGCTTCGCCCCGGCAGCGGGCCAGCAGCGCCGCTGGCGTCACACCGTCGATCGCGAGGTCCGCCAGCAGCGGGTTGGCGGCGCGCAGGTCCTGACCGCAAGCCGCCGACAGCAGCGTCACGGACGCCGAGGTCAGCGGCGTCGCCACGCCGGCCACCCGCGCGAGCGCCTCGAAGAACGCCAGCCCGAAGGGCACGTCCTCGCGCACGTAGCGGTGATCGAGCGTCGTCGGTCCCGGCGGCCCCTGGTAGCGCGCATGGATGGCCGCGGCGATCTCGGCAATGCTGCCGAGCGGCACGTGATACGACAGGTGGTAATGCTGCTGCACGCTGCGCACCGTCAGACCGAAGGCACGCGCGACCGCGAGGCGTTCGAGGTCCATGGCCTCCAGCAGGCGCGATCCCGAATCCGTCAGGCAGTCGAACAGCATCCACGGCTCGCGTTTGTCGATGCGCGACAGGTTCGGCAGCACCTCAGCGGCGTGCGCTTCCGGATTGATGTTGGAGAGCGCCGTCTCCAGCAGGTTGCCGACCAGACGGAAACGGTCGCCGAACAGCGCACGGCAGGTCGCCAGCGCCGCCTCACCCGCCGCCGCTGGAATGGCCGCGACCTCGAATTGCGAACGGATCGTGTTGATCTGCACGCGGCCGTGGTCGCGGTCCGTACCCAGCCGCGCCGTACTGAGGGTTGTGCCCCACGCGGCGATCACCGGCGCCGAACCAGTGGCGCGCAAACGTTCGTGCAGCCACAGCGGCACCAGCGACAGCGCGCCGCTGACGATCACCGTCTGCGCGCCATGCAGGTGCGGCAGGACGCGTGGCAGTACCGCGGAATAGGCATCGCCGGGCAGCGCAATCACCACGGCCTCTGCATCGGCCAGCTCGCGCGGCTCGCGGATCACGCCGATGTCGGCGACGCCGGTCAGCGCGCCTTCATAGGACAGACGGCCGCGCCGTGCGCCACCACCCGCCGCCTGCGCCTCGCGCAGCAGGCCCGCTGTGCCGCGACCCGTGGGCGACCACAGCGCGACCGCGTGCCCCTCGCTGGCGGCCACCGCCGCGGTCGCGCGGGCGATCGCGCCGGCGCCGACGATGGCCAGGCGCATCACAGAGTGTCAGTCCACCTTCACATTGGCCGCGCGCACAACCTTGCCCC
>CAZXNF010000298.1:0-5072 GCA_964641785.1 uncultured Streptomycetaceae bacterium
GAAGGAGACCGAGGGGCCGAAGCTGGTCGCGGCGCTGGAAGAACACGTCAAGAGCTACGAGGTCGATGTCATGAATCTGCAGCGCGCCGAGGCGCTGGTGCCGGGGCCTGACGGCGTCGAGGTGAAGTTCGCCAGCGGGGCGGTGCTGAAGGGCAAGACAGTGATCCTGGCGACGGGCGCGCGCTGGCGCGACATGAACGTGCCCGGCGAGCAGGAGTACCGCACCAAGGGCGTCACCTACTGTCCGCACTGCGACGGCCCGCTGTTCAAGGGCAAGCGCGTAGCGGTGATCGGTGGCGGCAATTCCGGCGTCGAGGCCGCGATCGACCTCGCCGGCGTGGTGGGGCACGTGACCCTGCTCGAATTCATGGGCGAACTGCGCGCGGACGCCGTGCTGCAGCGGAAGCTACACAGCCTGCCCAACGTCAAGGTCATCACGCAGGCGCAGACGACGGCAGTGACCGGCGACGGCCACAAGGTCAACGGGCTGGCCTACAAGGATCGCGTGTCAGGTGAAGCGCATAGGCTGGCGCTGGAAGGCGTGTTCGTGCAGATCGGACTGTTGCCCAATACCGGCTGGCTGAAAGGCAGCGGGGTCGAGCTATCCAGGCACGGCGAGATCGTGGTCGACGCACGCGGGCAGACCTCGGTGCAGGGCGTATTCGCGGCCGGCGACGTCACCACGGTGCCTTACAAGCAGATCATCGTGGCGATGGGCGAGGGCACCAAGGCGGCACTCAGCGCTTTCGATCATCTGATCCGGACGCCGCTGGCGAAGGCCGCCTAGTACCGACCTAAGGAAACTCTGAAAAACACTTTTCTCGTCATTCGGGCGAAAGCCGGAATCCAGTGAATTCAAGGCACTGGACAACGGCCTTCGCCGGTGAGACGGAGTAAATCAGAGGTTCCCTAAGGCCATCTCGCGTCCTGGAGCATCCGTTCGGTCTCGAAACGGTTGAGTTGCTGTTGGCGCTCCCGCTCAAACTGCTGCGGCTGCACCTGCTGCAGGGTGCCGCCGGGGCCTGCCGTCGTGGTGCCGACAGCTTCCTGCGTCTGTTGTTGCTGGAACAGCTGCTGCTGCCGCTGGTGCTGCTCCATGTCCAGCCGGGCGCGCTCCTGTACCGCCGCCGGCGAGCCGGGGGGCTGCTGCGCCTCGCGCTGAAACTGCTGGCTCCGCAGCACTATTTCGCTTTGCTGCTGGTCGCGCTGGAGCTGCAGCGCGCGGACGCCGTCGGGCGTCTGCGCGCGGGCGCCGACGGGCCAAAGCGCCGCTGTGCTGCAGGCGAGGATCGCGAGCGCGCGCATCCGTGACTACGTCTTCAGCGTGAATGGATTGAAATCCGTATCGCGGTCGTAATAGTCCTCGTTTTCCTTCTTCTTGAGCCAGCCCACGACCACGTAGGTGAAGGGCGTGAACAGGACCTCGACCGCCACTTTGGCGACAAACTGCGCGAGCATCACCAGCGGCAGCTTGTCGTCGGGAATGATGCCGCTGCCGCAGAAGGCCAACGGATAGAACTGCGCCGAGTCGACCGCCTCGCCGAAGATCGTGGAGCCGATGGTGCGCGTCCACAGCCAGCGCCCGGCGGTCATGATCTTCATCTTCGCCAGCACGAAGGAATTGACGAATTCTCCGCAGGAAAAGGCGACGAGCGAGGCCAGCGCGATGCGCCAGGTCGAACCGAATGCGACTTCGTAGGCGGCCTGGTTCTTCCAGAACGGCGCCGGCGGCAGTTGCACGATGACCCAGGCCATGAACGAGGCGAATGCGAGCGCCGCAAAGCCGGCCCAGATGACCCGCCGCGAGCGCGCGTAGCCGTAGACCTCGGTCATAATGTCGCCGAATACGTACGAGATCGGGAAGAAAAGCACGCCGGCGCCGAAGGTCAGGATGCCCACGATCGGGAAGTCCACCTGCGCGATCTTCGCCGGCCCGATCAGGTTGGAGCAGACAAGAATGGTGACGAACGCCACCATCACGAAGTCGTAGTAGCGGTAGGTCCGACGGGGTGTGGTCATGATGTCGCTCAAAACAAAATCGGAATGAGCCGCAGAGACGCAGAGGACGCAGAGAAAAACGGGAAATGAAACCCGGGAAAACAGATCTGTTTTTCGTGTGGCGTTCTCAGCGCTCTCTGCGTCTCTGCGGCTAATCGGGTTTTGACGTTGAAGTTCATGTCGTCGCTGGGGCGGCAGCCGGCAGTTGGCCCTCCAACCAGCCGGCGACCTTGGCGCCGAGATCGTCTTCGAGGCAGTCGAAGAACTCCACGTCGTCCATTCCCCGCAGCCAGGTGAGCTGGCGTTTGGCGAGCTGCCGCGTGCCGGCGATACCCTGTTCGCGCAGGCCGGACAGGGTGAGCTTGCCGTCAAGGTACTCCCAGGCCTGCCGGTAGCCGACGCAGCGCATCGCGGGCATGTCGGTGTCGAGCGCGTACTCTTGGCGCAGTTTGCGCAGTTCGCCGATGAGGCCGAGCTCCAGCATCGTCTCGAAGCGCTGCGCGATCCGGTCGTGCAGCACGGCACGGTCGGAGGGCACCAGCGCGAGCTTCACGGGCGCGTACGGGAAGTGCCAGTACTTGGGCTTCTTCAGGATCTCCGACATCGGCTTGTTGGCGATGAGGTAGACCTCCATCGCCCGCTGGATGCGCTGGGCATCGTTGGGCGCGAGCCGCGCCGCGGTTTCGGGATCGACTTTCGCCAGCTTCGCGTGCACGCCCGGCCAGCCGTCCACTTCAGCCATGGTGTCGATCACCATGCGGATTGCCGGATCGGCTTCTGGCAGCTCCGAGAGGCCTTCGGTCAGCGCCTTGTAGTACAGCATGGTGCCGCCGACGAGCAGTGGAATGTGGCCCCGTTCGGTGATCTCGCGCATGGCGGTGGTGGCGTCGTCGCGAAAGCGTGCGGCGGAGTAGGACTCGTGCGGTTCGAGGATGTCGATCAGGTGATGCGGGGCGGCGGCCAGCGTCGCGGCATCGGGCTTGGCGGTGCCGATGTCCATGCCCTGGTAGATCTGCGCCGAATCCACGCTGATGATCTCCACTGGCAGACGGCGGGCCAGCTCGACGGCGACGCCGGTCTTGCCGCTGGCGGTGGGGCCCATCAGGAAAATCGCCGGGGGCGATTTTCGCGAGTGACGAGTGATGGGTGATGAGGGATGGGACGGTTTCATTGTCTTGCGCAGCGAGTCATCGAGGATGAAGGTTGAGGGATGAGGGATGAGGGATGAGGGATGAGGTACGATTTACCCATTACCCATTACCCATTACCCATTACCCATTACCCATTACCCATAACCCATAACCCATAACCCATCACCCATCACCCATCACCCATCACCCATCACTCGCGGCGCGTCAGCGGCCGCGCAAAAACATCTTGTCCAGTTCGCCGACCGTGATCTGGAACCAGGTCGGCCGGCCGTGGTTGCACTGGTCGGCGCGCTCGGTGGCTTCCATGTCGCGCAGCAGGGCGTTCATCTCGTCGACCGTGAGGCGGCGGTTGGCGCGCACCGCGGCATGGCAGGCCATGGTGCCGAGCAGGGTGTTGCGCTGTTCTTCCAGCGCGCGGGTTGCGCCGTACTCGCGGATTTCGCGCAGCACGTCGCGCGCGAGCGCGCCCGCATCGGCATCGACGAGCGGCGCGGGCACGCTGCGCACGGCCAGCGTTTCCGGGCCGAGCAGGGCGATTTCGAAGCCGAGCTTCTCCAGCGTGGCGGCCTCGGCCTGCGCGGTTTCGATCTCCAGCCGGCTGGCGGGAAAGCTCACCGGCACCAGCAGCGGCTGCGCGGCGAGCGCGCGGGTATCCAGTGCCGATTTGAGCTTCTCGTACATGATGCGTTCATGCGCGGCGTGCATGTCGACGACGATCAGGCCGTGCGCGTTCTGCGCCAGCACGTAAATGCCGGCCAGCTGGCCGAGCGCGTACCCCAGTGGCGGCGCCTCGGTATCGGCGGGCGCGTCGGCCAGGGCGATGCCGGTGGCGGGATCCGTCCGGCGGCCGAACAGCGTGTCATACAGGGCCGTTTTTTCAGCCGCGCCCAACGGCGCCAGCGGCATCGACGACTGCCGCGGGGGTGCCCAGCGGTTGCCGGGTGTCCAGCCGGAGCCGGTTACCGGAGAGGAAGGCGCGACGGCCGGCACCGCACCGCCGCCGGTGGCGGCCAGCGCCTTGTGCACCGCGTGGAACACGAACTGGTGCACGGCGCGCGAGTCGCGAAAGCGCACCTCGATCTTGGTCGGGTGCACGTTGACGTCCACCACTGCCGGGTCGATGTCGAGAAACAGCACGTAGGCGGGGAAGCGCTCGTGGTGCAGCACGTCGGCGTAGGCCTGCCGCAGCGCGTGCGCCAGCAGCTTGTCGCGCACGAAGCGCCCGTTGACGAAGCAGTACTGGACATCGCGCGAGGCGCGGGCGAAAGTCGGCTTGGCGGCGTAGCCGGTGATCCGGAGCAGGGGGCCGCCTTCATCCACCGGAATCGCGGCGGCGGCGAAGTCGTCGCCGAGCAGTGCCCGCACGCGGTCCATGGGCGCTTGCGCCTTCAGGTTGTGGACCACGCGCCCGTTGTGCTGGAGGGCGAAGGCGACGGCCGGATGGGCGATCGCGGCGCGCACGAAGGCTTCCTCGCAGTGCGCGAATTCGGTCTGCTCGGTCTTGAGGAACTTGCGGCGCGCCGGCGTGTTGAAGTACAGGTCGCGCACTTCGATGGACGTGCCGCGCGCGTGGGTAGCGGGGGCCGGCGGCGGAATCTCCGGGCCGCGGGCGACGACCTGCCAAGCGTGCTTGTCGTCTTCGGTGCGGCTGGTCAGCGCCAGTTCAGACACGGAAGCGATGCTCGCCAGGGCTTCCCCGCGGAAGCCGAGGGTGCCGACGCGCTCCAGATCCTCCAGCGTGCCGATCTTGCTGGTGGCATGGCGGGTGAGGGCAAGGGCGAGTTCGTCCTGCGCAATGCCGCCGCCGTCGTCGGTGACTTTGATGATCTTCGCGCCGCCGGCGGAGAGGAGCACCGCGATGCTGCGCGCGCCGGCGTCGATTGCGTTCTCGAGCAGTTCCTTCAACGCGGAGGCGGGGCGTTC
>CAZXNF010000299.1:0-5068 GCA_964641785.1 uncultured Streptomycetaceae bacterium
ATGGCAAAGGTGGTGTGGCTGGTGGCCAGCAGCGTGTAGCCGTCGGGCGCGGCCTTGGCGACGATCTCCGCGCCCACCGTGGTGCTGCCGCCGGGGCGGTTGTCCACCACTACCTGCTGGCCGAGGCGACGCGTCAGTTCGTCCGTCGCCAGACGGGCGATGATGTCGTTGCCGCCGCTCGGCGGGTACGGCACCACCACGCGGATCGGTCGCGACGGATAACTGCCGGCGCCCTGCGCCAGCGCCGGTGCGGCGACAGCCAGCAGGACCGCCGCGCCGCAGAGCCCCATGCGTAATGAAAACACCTGACCGCCCGCTTTACTTGTTGAGCTTGGTGATTTTGTTGCCCTGGATGCCAAGCCCGGCCATCAGGCCCTCTGGCTGAAGATGAAGGCATAGATATCGTCCTGCGCGGTGATGCTGGTCGTGGACTTGCCCGTGCCGGAATCCACCACCACGACGCTGGGGCCGATGCCGACTTCGAAGCCATCGGTCTGATTGAGCGCCTCCAGCGCCTTCTCGTGCATGAAGAACATCGCGTAGCCGAACTGCTGCGCGCCGGCCTGCAGGCCGTACGACGCGCCGGCGGTGTTGTAATAGGCGACCGGTTTTCCATTCCGGAACAACACGCCCTCGCCTACTGGCCGCCGATGATCAGGCCCGCCTTGGTGATCGTCGGAAACACGAGCACCGCGACGGCCCTCGCGTTCAGCGCCTTCGCCGCGGGCACTTTGGCCACCAGTTTGTTGAGGGCGTTGCGGTCGGTGCGGTCGAGCTCAGCCTTGGTCGCCGCAAACGCGGGCGTGCAGCACAGGGCAACGGCCAGCGCCGCCACGCCCATGCGGACGGTAGAAATGGTCATGCTGCTTCCCCTTTTGGTGTGCCCGGCTGCGCCGAAAAGCGCGATTGTCCCACCGAACGGCACTGGCCGGCAGGACACCCTTCTCGCTAAGGCGCGCGCCCCGCGACGATCGCCGCGTGGCCGGCAGTACCGAGGTGGTCGAGCATGCGCTGCTTGCCGGAGAGGATATGCGCTTCAAAAGCCGCACCGGCCCGCTCCGCGTCGCCGTCGGCGATGGCCTTGAAGATCGCGCGATGCTCGGCCTGCGATTCGCCCAGCCGGCCATGACCCAGCACGGCGTTGCGCAGGTAAAGCTGCAGTTCGTTGCGCACCGCGTCGCTCACGGCCGCGAGCCGCGGATTGCCGGCGCACTCGATGATCTGCGAATGAAAGGCCAGGTTGGCAGCGTAGTACCCCGGCACGTCCCGCGCGGCGTAGGCGCGTTCCATGCGCTCGAGCGTGGCGCGCAACCGCGCTAGCTGCGGTTTGGATATGCGGCGCGCCGCCAGACTGGCCGCCGTGCGGCCGAGTCCGCCGCGCACGTCGTACAGATGCAGCGCGTCCTCCAGCGCCACCTTGCGCACGAACATGCCGCGGTTGGGCACGGCGTCGAGCAACCCCGCGCGTTCGAGTGTGCGCAGCGCTTCGCGGATCGGTCCGCGGCTCACCTTCAACTCATTGGCGAGGCGCAGCTCGTTGATGCGCTCGCCGCCGGCGATGCCGCCCGTCAGCACCATCCGCTCGATGCGATCGTGTACGGCACCGCCGAGATGCCCGTGTCCGGCCGCGACCGAGCGCGTTGCGGGCCGCGAAGGCACGGTTTTTTTCGCTCTGACAATTTTGTGCATATTGTTGACAATTCTAGGCGCGCGCCCGGCACCCCTCAAGCGCCCGCCCGCGGCGCGGCAGGGGGCCGGGCGGTTGGCGGAATTGTAAACAATAGTGATATTATTGTTGACAACCGTTCGCCCACGGCGAACCCGGCCAACGCAGCGCCCAACACCGACCCAATACCGACCGAGAGGACCCGCTTCCGTGCGCGATATTCTTTACGACAAAATCTACGCCTGCACGGCCATCGCCCCGATCGCCAACTCGATGGGCGATCTGACCGAAACTCTGTCCTGGCAGGAGATCGAAGAACGCTACGGTTTTCTCGACCAGCTGCTGCCGCAGGAAAAGACCTACCGGTTACGAAAAGTGGATCGCGGGCCGGACTGGATCTACCAGGCGCATCACCGCCCGCCCGGCATGACGGAAGACGGGCAGGAGCGCCACCGGTTGATGTGCGAGACGATCATCGCCAAGGGCGGGCGCATCACGGCAGCGGCGCTCGGCCGCACGTGGACGGAACTCATCGATCCGGCGAAGTTCGGACTCCTGCTCGGCCCGCAGGACCAGGTGATTTATTGGGGTCTGCGCGCGGGCATCCCGGCGTCGGAAACCGGCCGCTACGCCACCTATCCGGGCTTCCACGGCACGACGAAAATGATCCAGCCCGTCGGCCTCGTCAACGCCTGCAACCCGCGCCAGGCTGCGCTCGATGCCTACGATCTGGGCCGCATCAAGGATGTCGCCGGGCAGTCGGGCAATTTCGCGCTGGAGGTCGCCGCCGGCATGGCGGCGGGCATCGCGGCAGCCATGATGCCGGGCGCGACGGTGGGGAAAATCATCGACACCGTTCTGGCGGAACTGTCGCCGACGCCGAAGCAGGAAGCCGAAGACGGACTGGCATGGGCGCGCGAGCACAAGGACTGGAAGAAACTGCGTGAACTCTATGCGGACCGTTACCGGGGGCGTCCACCCTCAAATGCCGTGGAAGTGCTGTCGTCGGCCCTCGCGCTCTTCCATCTGTGCGACGGCGACCTGCGCAACGGCCTGCTGTGGTCGGTGAACTTCGGCCGCGATACGGACGACCGCGCGTACGACGTGGGCAGCCTGTGCGCCGCGCTCAACGGACCGGCGGGCATTCCGCAGGCGTGGATCGATATTGTTGAACAGCAACTGCCGACCGATCCCTATACCGTGTCGCGCCGCTCGATCAAGGACACGTCGGACCACCTGTACCGCGCCGCGGTGAGCACTATTGAGACCGCACGCGATTACGCCGAGATGGCGGGTTCCCTGATCCGATAGGCGTCACGCCTGTTTCTTTGGCGGAGACTTCCCATACGACGCACCGCCGGGTCTTCCGTTATAGTCAAACCGCAACGATCACAGCCACCAAGCCGCGCCGGAAGGCAAAAGGCGCGCTGAAACCCCGAGGAGGAACAATGGTCGCACTCTCTGCACGCACCTGGTGGATCGCGGTCGTCTGCGCGCTCGCCGCATTCCCGCCCCACGCCGCCGGCCAGACTTACCCCGCCAAGCCGGTACGCTTCATCGTCGGCTTCGCCCCCGGAGGTACCAACGATTTTGTTGCACGAGCGCTGGCGCCCAAGCTGTCCGAACTGCTGGGCCAGCAGGTGGTGGTCGAGAATCGCGGTGGCGGCAACGGAGCGATCGCAACGGAGCTGCTGGTGCGCTCGCTGCCAGACGGTTACACGCTGCTGATGACCAGTCCCGGCCACGTCACCAACCCCTTTCTGACCAAGGTGAATTACGATCCTTTCAAGGATTTTGCCCACATCTCCCTGCTCGCCGAGTCGGTTAACCTGCTGGTCGTTCATCCTTCGCTACCGGTACGGAATGTGAAGGAACTCATCGCCCTGTCCAGAAAGCGCCCCGGTGACCTGAACTACGGTTCGTCCGGAGTCGGCACGTCTGTTCATCTGTCGGCTGAACTTTTCCAAGTGATGGCGGGCGTCAAGTGGGTCCACGTCCCTTACCGCGGCGGCGCGCTCGCCACCACCGATATGCTTGCCGGACAGTTGCAGGTCTATTTTGGCAACCTGCCCCAGTGGATCGAATACGTGCGCGCGGGAAAACTCCGCGCGCTTGCGGTCACCGGACCCAAGCGATCCGCTGTTGCTTCCGAGATCCCGACGGTCGCGGAGAGCGGTTTGCCCGGCTACGAGGTCACCGCGTGGTACGGCATGTCCGCACCGGCAGCCACCCCGCGGGCGATCGTCGACCGGCTCAATCAGGTCGTGCTTCAGGCGCTGAAAACCCCGGACGTGCGCGAACGGCTGGTCACGGCCGGCGCGGATCCGGCGGGCAATTCCCCGGAGCAGTTCACCGCGTTCATCCAGAGCGAGTCCGTCAAGTGGGGCAAGGTAATCAAGGCCGCCGGTATCAAGGCAGAGTAGCGCTTCGCGCTTTCCGATCGGATCAAGAACGAAAAATGGAGGAAATTCACATGGATATCAGCAACCGGTCCCGCGCTTGCGCGCTGGCCATCGGCCTCTCGCTGGCGGCGGGCATGGCCACCGCACAATCACCTTCGACAGGCTCAGGACAGGTATTCCCCGCCAAGTCCGTGCGCATCGCGGTCGGCTTCGCGCCCGGTGGCAATACCGATCTGGTGTCGCGCATTCTCGCGCAGAAACTCGGCGAGACCTGGGGCCAGACCGTCATCGTGGACAACCGCCCCGGCGCCAGCGGCATGATCGCGGGCGAACTCGTCGCCAAGGCGGCACCCGACGGCTACACGCTGCTGATCACGCCGCAGACCAGCATCGCCGTGGCGCCGGCGATGATCGGCAAGGCGCCCTACGATCCGGCGAAGGACTTCACGCCCATCACGCTCGCGGGCTCGTCGCCGCTGCTGATGGTGGTACATCCGTCGTTCCCGCCCAAAACCTTTGCGGAATTCGTGGTGCTGGCAAAGAAAAGCCCGCCCCGGTCGCTGACCTTCGGTTCGGGCGGCATCGGTTCCTCGCCACACATGGCGGGTGAACTGCTGTCCGCGGCGCTCGGCGTCAAGATGAACCACGTGCCCTACAAAGGCGAAAACCCCGCGCTCACCGACACCATCGGCGGCCAGATCCCGATCATGTTCGGCAACCTGCCCGTCGCCCTGCCGTTCGTGAAGTCCGGCAAGCTGCGCGGGCTCGCCAACACGGCCACGGCTCGTTCGCCGCTCGCGCCGGAGATTCCCACCGTCGCCGAGTCCGGCATCAAGGACTATTCGATCGCCACTTGGTCCGCCGTGCTCGGCCCGGCCGGCATGGCGCCGGAACTGGCCACGCGCATCCAGCGCGACATCGTGAAGGTGGTGAACCAGCCCGAAACGAAAGAGCGGCTGGTCGGCATGGGCGTGGACATCATCGGCAGCACGCCGGAGGA
>CAZXNF010000300.1:0-5053 GCA_964641785.1 uncultured Streptomycetaceae bacterium
CGTCAGCGGCGATCTGCGTCGGCGTATAGAAGAACACCAGATTGTCGCGCAGCGCGAACAGCATCAGCGCGACGGCCGCCGCCAGCGCGCCCGCGCCCGCCGCGATCCACAGGAAGCGCCGCGTGCGCGGTTTCATGCGCCGTCTCGACTGGCGGCGGCCGCGGTGCGCGCGCGCCGCAGCCGCCTTTGCAGCAGCCACAGTTCGAGCCCGATACACAGCGCGGTGGCGGCGTAGGCCGCGGTGACGAACCAGCCGTGGGCGCTCATGATCCACATACCCCAGCGGCGCGCATTAGCGCGCCGCTCTCGACGTTCCCCTCTCCCCCGGGGAGAGGGGCTAGGGGTGAGGGCGCAAAGATAATAACCCGCTCGTTCACGCAGACACCTTTTTCTGCAGCCAGTCCGATCGCCCCTCGCGTTCGAGAATGATCGTGCGCACGCGGGTGAAGCTTACGGCAAAGGTGTAGCACCACGCGGCCAGCGCGACGAGCAGCATGGCCGTCAGCATGGTCATGGCCATCTTGGGCGCCGCCGTGAGGCTGATCGAGGCGCCCTGGTGCAGCGTGTTCCACCATTTCACCGAGAAGTAGATGATCGGGACATTGATCGCGCCGACGATCGCGAGCAGCGCCGCCGCGCGGTCGGCGCGCTTAGGGTCGGCGTGCGCGTGGTGCAGCGCCAATACTCCCAGATACAGGAACAGCAGGAAAAGTTCCGAGGTCAGTCGCGCATCCCACACCCAATAGGTGCCCCAGGTCGGCCGGCCCCAGATAGAACCCGTAATCAGCGCGATTACGGTAAACCACGCGCCCGTCGGTGCCAGCGCGAGCACCATCATCGCGGACAGCCGCGTGTTGAAGGTGAGCGCCAGCACACCGTAGCCAGCCATCAAGAGGTAGATGAACATGGACATCCACGCCGCCGGCACGTGGATGTAGATGATGCGGTAGACCGAACCCTGCTGGTAATCGTCGGGCGCGATGCCGAAGCCGACATAAAGACCCGCCGCGAGCAGCAGCACGGACGCGCCGGCAAACCACGGGGTCAGGCGGCCGGCGACGGCGAAAAAGCTCGCGGGCGACGCCAGGAAAAACCAGTTGATGCGGCGGGTCATTCGAGCGCGATTTTAACAGCGGCAGCGGTCGCCACCGGCGCTACGACCAGCGATACCAGCAGAAAAGCGGTGAGCAGCGCGAGATGCGGCGCGGGCGACAGGCCGTTCTCTGTAGCGTCCACTGCGCCCGCGCCGAGGATCAGCACGGGTACCGCCAGCGGCAGCAACAGCAGCGCGATCAACGGTGTGCCGCCGCCACGTCCCGCGTCGGCGCCCAGCGTCAGCGCCGCGCACAGCCCGCCCAGCAGCGTGAGCGTGGCGAGGCCCGGCGCGAGCGTGGCCACCAGCACCAGCACCGCTGCCGTATCGAGTCCGAACCACAGGCCCGTGAGGGGCGCTGCGACCGTGATCGGCACGCCGATCGCCAGCCAGTGCGCAATCGCCTTGCCGCCGACCAGCGCCGCGAGTGGCCGGCCCGACAGCGCGAGTTGCTCCAGCACCCCCGCGGCGTAGTCCGGTTCGTACAGGCGCGTCAGCGGCGCCAGCATCGCCAGCGCGGCGCAGGCCCAGATCACGCCGGGGGCGATGCGTTTCAGTTGTTCGGGTTCCGGCCCGACGCCCAGCGGGAAGATCGCCGCGGCGAGCAGGAAGAAGCCGATCGCGAGCACGGCCGCGGCGGGCGAGCGCGCGGCGAGCGTGAGGTCGCGGGCGACGGCCCAGCGCAAAGCCGACCAGACGCCGCGTTCGGCGGTCGTCATCAGAGTTCGAGCGCCTGCGTATTCACGACACTGCGGCCGCCCGCGAAGGCGAGCGGGCGGTGCGTGGTGACCACGGCGATGCCGCCGCGGCCGAGGTGCTGCGCGACGGCGTCTTCGAGCACCGCCACGCCCGCGTCGTCGAGCGCGGTGGCCGGTTCGTCGAGCAGCCACAGCGCGCGCGTGCTGGCGAACAGCCGCGCCAGCGCGACGCGCCGGCGCTGGCCCGCGGAGAGTTGTCCGAATGCGGCATCTGCGCGTGCGGTCAGTCCGGCACGCGCGAGCGCGTCGTCTGCTGCGCGGGCCGGTTCGCCGGCCAGCGTGAGCGCGCACACCAGGTTCTCGCGCGCGGTGAGCTCGGGGCGGAAGCCGGCTTCGTGGCCGATGAAGAGCGTGTCTGCGGTCGCCGCCTTGAGCGCCGCGCCGCGCCAGCGCACGTCGCCGGCGGCCGGTTGCAGAAAACCGGCGAGGGCGCGCAGCAGGGAGGTCTTGCCGCAGCCGTTGGCGCCGCGGATCAGCAGCGCTGCGCCCGCAACCGCGCGGAACGACACCCCTGCGAGTACGCGCCGACCGCCGCGCTCGAGCGCGAGGTCGCGTGCTTCCAGTGCGGCACCGCCGCTCACGGCACGACCTGGTCGATCACCAGCGTCACGCCGCGCGCGCCCGGCTTGATGGTGACGCTCGCGCCGCGCAGGTCGCCGGGCTGCGTGCGCGCATCGCCGGACTTCGAGAGGCGCGCTTCGAGGCGCACGCCGGATGCCTGCGAGAGCTTGCGCGCGGGCGACATCGCGAGGCTGTCATCGAGCACGAAGTCGCGTGGCAGCTCGCGTGCCGAGCCGCGGATTACCGCCAGCGGCATGGGCGTGCCGTCGTCGCTGCGCGCGACGATGAACAGGGTGTCGGTGGGCGCCACCTTCGCGGCCAGCGCCGGCGCGAGGCTCACGCGGCCGCGGATCGCTTCGGCTGCAGCGGAGGGGCGCGTGCCGCCGGTGGCCGCTTTCGCCGACGGCGCGGCTTTGGCGCCAGGCTTGGCCTCGGCTTCCAGCTTGGCGGCGAGCGCTTCGATCTGCTGGCCTTCCGGGGACCCGGTGGGGAACAGTGCCACCAGCCGCCGCCAGTAACCGGCCGCGGCTTGCGTGTCGCCGCGTTCACCGGCGGCGGCAGCAGCAATGGCGAGCGCTTTCGGCTGGTTGGCGTCGAGCGCCAGCGCGCGCAGCGCGAGGCTCTCCGGTTCGCCCGCCAGCTTGAAGCCGCGCGACAGGGCGATCGCTTCGGCCCAGTCGGCGATGAGCGCGGGCTCGCGCGGCAGCAGTTGCACCGCGCGCGCGTAGGCCGCCGCACCCTCGGCAAACTCCTTCAGCGTCATGTGCGAGCGGCCGAGCATCACCCAGCCCTCCGCATCCCGCGGCTGGGCGGCGAGCCGCGCCTTGATCGTTGCGATGCCCTTGCGCAGCCCCGCTTCGTCCATCGCGTGGCCCGCACCGCCGGATTGCGCCAGGTCCATCAGCACCGCCTGCGGCGTGCCCGTTACCAGATACACCGTCAGTGCGCCGACCGGCAGGGCGACGGCGAGTGCAGCGATCCACGGCCAGCGGCGCCGCGGCTTCGGCGGTGCAGCGGGCGCGGGTTTATCGGCCTGCACGAGCGCCTCGGCTTCGATCTCTTGCAGCGCCGCCTGCGCGCCATCCGCCGACAGATAGCCGGCGGCGACGTCGGCGTCGAGCTCGCGCCGCTGGTCGCGTAGCACGTCGAGATCGATGCCCGCGACCGGGTCCGCGCGCGGCGCGCGCAGGAGCGGCGCGAGCAGCAGCGCGAGTGCGAGTAGCGTAAGCAGGCCGGCGATGAGCCAGAAGACTGTCATCGGAACGGATCGGGGGCTTGGTGGTCCAGACTGGGTGTGCGGCTCGTCCGCAGATCAAAGCAGCGGTGGGTGACGGGCCTTGCGCTAAGGCTCTGATTATACGGGGTCACGGCGGGCGTGGGGCAGGGGCCGCCCGCCGGGATGCGCTAGACTTGCGTACGCGGGCTTTGCGCCACGGAACCGTGCCGGTGGTTGCCGCGTTTGTTGCGCAAGACCCCACGGACCAGAGGTTTTTGCCATGCTGCTGATGATCGACAACTACGACTCCTTCACCTACAACCTCGTCCAGTACTTCGGCGAGCTGAAGCAGGAGGTTGTCGTCTTCCGCAACGACGCAATCACCCTCGACAAGGTCGAGGAACTCGCGCCCGAGCGCATCGTGATCTCGCCCGGCCCCTGCACGCCGTCCGAAGCGGGCATTTCGGTGCCGCTGATCCAGAAGTTCGCCGGCCAGATGCCGATCCTCGGCGTGTGCCTCGGCCACCAGTCGATCGGCCAGGCCTACGGCGGCAAGATCGTGCACGCCGCGCACGTGATGCACGGCAAAACGTCTGCAATGCGCCACCGCGGCGACGGCGTGTTCGAGGGACTGCCCGACGGGTTTTCCGCCACGCGCTACCACTCGCTCGTGATCGAGCGGCAGTCGCTGCCCGAATGCCTGGAAGTGACGGCCTGGACGGACGACGGCGAGATCATGGGCGTGCGCCACAAGTCGCTGGCCGTGGAGGGCGTGCAGTTTCACCCCGAGTCCATCCTGACCGAGCACGGCCACGCACTGCTGGCGAACTTCCTCAAGCGGGAGGTGGCATGACACCGCAAGCGGTGGGCATGACACCGCAAGCGGGGGTTTTAACGCCGCAAGCAGCGTTGGCGCGCGCCATCGAGCACCGCGAGATTTTTCAGGAGGAAATGGTCGGGGTGATGCGCCAGATCATGCGCGGCGAAGTTTCGGCCGTGCTGATCGCGGCGCTGATCACTGCGCTGCGTGTGAAAAAGGAAACCATCGGCGAGATCGCCGGCGCCGCGCAAGTCATGCGCGAGTTCGCCACCAAAGTCGAGGTGGCCGACCGCACCGCGCTGGTGGACACCTGCGGTACCGGCGGCGACGGCGCGCACACCTTCAACATCTCCACCGCGGCGATGTTCGTGGCCGCCGCGGCGGGCGCGCGCGTGGCCAAGCACGGCGGGCGCTCGGTGTCGTCCAGCTCCGGCAGCGCGGACGTGCTGGAAGCGCTGGGCGTCAACATCAACCTCAAGCCGGGGCAGGTCGCGCGTTCCATCGCGGAAACCGGCCTCGGCTTCATGTTCGCGCCCAACCACCACGGCGCAATGAAGTACGCCGCGCCCGTGCGCAAGGAACTCGGCGTGCGCACCATCTTCAAC
>CAZXNF010000301.1:0-5053 GCA_964641785.1 uncultured Streptomycetaceae bacterium
ACATTGGGCCCGAGCAGGCCGAAGCACTCGCCCGCGGCAAGCGCGAGGTCGATGCCGCGGACGACGGCATTGTCGCCGTAGGACTTGGTCAGTCCCCGGGCTTCGAGCGGCACATCCATTACCGGCTCACGCCGCGAACTGCCGGGCGACGATCTGCGCCAGGATGTGGAGCCGCCCGTGGAAAAAATGCTCGCCGCCCGGCACCACCACCACCGGCAGGTTCTGCGGACGCGCCCAGTCGAACACCGCCGCCAGCGGCACCACCTCGTCGAGTTCGCCGTGGATCACGAGGGTATCGGCGGGCACAGTCTCCGCCGGGAAACGATTCACCGCTGGCCCTACCAACACCAGCCGTTCGGCCTGCACGCGCTTCATCACCCGCGTCTGCACGAAACTGCCGAAGGAAAAGCCGGCCAGCACCAGCGGCCCGGCGCCATACTGCGCCTGCGCCCAGGCCGCCACGACGACGAGGTCATCGGTTTCGCCGTTGCCTTCGTCGTAGGTGCCCGCGGTCGTGCCGACGCCGCGGAAGTTGGGCCGCACCGCCGCATAGCCCAGTCCGAAGAAGGTCTTGGCGAGCGTGGTAACGACCTTGTTGTCCTTGGCGCCGCCCTGCAGCGGATGCGGGTGCGCGATCAGCGCGATGCCGCGGCGCGCGTCCGGGCCGGGATCGTTGACGTCGATCTCGATGGCGCCAACGGCGCCGGCGACCGTGGCGCGCACGAGGGTCGAAGGCGGCATGGGCCGCAGGGCTTGCATGCTAACGGTCAAACTAAATGCGCAGCCGCTCGACGATGCGGCCGTTCTGCAGGTGCTCGGAGATGATCTCGTCGATGTCGTCGGTGTCCACGTAGGTGTACCAAACCGCCTCGGGGTACACCACCAGCACCGGGCCCTCGTTGCAGCGGTCGAGGCAGCCGGCCTGGTTGATGCGGACCTTGCCTTCGCCGCTCAGCTTCAGCGCTTTGACGCGCTCCTTGGCGTACTCGCGCAACTCCTGCGCGCCGTGGATGCAGCAGCAGGACTCGCCGGGCTTGCGCTGGTTGCAGCAGAAGAATACGTGGTGGGCGTAGTAGCTCATGGGCGGGTCCGGCGAACGCGAAAAAGGGGCGGATTATAACCGGTCGTACTTGGTCGAGCGGCCGCGCGCCTTCGCCACCGGGTACTTGCGGGCGTTGGCGCGCAGCTTGCGCCGCGCCGCGGCCACGAGGGCGATGTCCAGCACATCGGCCAGCCGGATCAGGTAGAGGAGCACGTCGGCGATCTCGGCCGCGACTTCGGCGCGCGCCGCGCGCGGCAGGCGCGCGCTTTCCTCGGGTGTCAGCCACTGGAAGTGCTCCAGCAGCTCCGCGGCTTCCACCGCCAGCGCCGCCGCGAGGTTCTTCGGCGTATGGAAGGGCTGCCAGTCGCGGGCGTCGGCAAAACGCCGCAGGCGCAGGCGCAGGTCGGCGAGATCGCTGAGCGGGGGTGACGGGCGGACGGGCATGCGGGCGAGGGTCAGACGGTGCGCGGCGCCGGCGCCACGATCATCGCGAGCAGATACAGCACGGCGGCCACGGGCCAAGTGTCGGACACGAACTTCAGCAGGGCGGCGAGGCTCGTCAGATGAGTCAGTGAGGTGGTCAGCTGATAGACGGGCTTGGCCAAGTAAGGATTCTCCGGCGCGAGATTGGTCGCGACCGCGACCGCGGCGACCGCAAGCAGCGCGAGCGCCGCGCGGCCGCGGAAGGGCGCCCGCGCCACGGTCGCGAACAAGCTCAACCCGAAGGCGAGGCCGATGATGGCGCCCGGCGTCAGCCAGGGCGCAGGATTGGGGTTCTGCGCGAGCACGGCGCCGAGTGTGCGCAGCGTCAGCGCCAGCGCCATCGTCAGCAGCACGGTGCGCAGCGGCGACGTGCCGCGCGCAAGCCACAGCGAGACCAGCGTGCCGAGCGCCACGACGCTGGCCGCCACCACCGCGGTTTCGAGCGCCATGTAGGTCTCGGGCGTGTGCGCGAACGGTGTCAGCAGCGTGAAACGCTCGCGCAGGTCGCCGAGCGCGAAGACCGGTGCGCTCGGCAGCAGCTGCACCATCAGCCAGGCGCCGACCAGCACCAGGCCCAGG
Organism: uncultured Streptomycetaceae bacterium; assembly: GCA_964641785.1. Lineage (GTDB taxonomy): Bacteria > Pseudomonadota > Gammaproteobacteria > Burkholderiales > SG8-41 > CAZXNF01. Next base: position 2,105 of record CAZXNF010000301.1, read on the forward strand.
TCTGCGCGGCCGCCCGCCACGAACTGGCGCGCGCGCACCCGCGCGAGCCACTCGCCGGGCCAGCGCGGCGGCGTGAACAACCATCCGGCCAGCGCGCCGGCGAAGCTGCCTGCCGTATTCAGCAGCAGATCGACGTTGGAGGCGATGCGCGCGGGCAGGAACATCTGCACGCTTTCGAGCGTGAGGCTCAGCGCGGCGCCGTACGCGGTGGCGGCGATCAGCGCGAGCACCGGCAGCCGCCGCCGCAGCGCGACGAACACGCACACGCCAAGCGGAAAGTAGACGAGCGCGTTCAGCCACAGGTCCGCGGCCGTCGTGTAGCGCGGCCACGGCTGCAGCAGATAGCGCTGGATGTCGGGCGGCGGCATGCGCCAGCCCTCGAAGGGCTGCAGGCTGGCGAAGGCGATGACCGCTGTGTAAGCTAAAGCGAGCGCCGCGGCGAGTGTTGCGGAGGATGCGGTCGAGGACGATCCGAAGGACGAACCCGCGCGCGGTGCGCCTCTGGGGTTGTAACCCGAACCCGAAGCAGAACCCGAAGCCGAGGCCATCGTTGGCATTTTATGATGTTTTCAATGGCGACGCGGATGGACTCTGCGCCGTGCACCAGTGGCGGCTGGCCGACCCGCGCGACAGTGTGCGCGTCACCGGCGCCAAGCGCGAGATCGATCTGCTCGGCCGCATCGCCGCCGCCGTTCGCCCCGCCGACGAGATTACGGTCTTCGATGTTTCGCTCGAGCGCAACCGGGCGGCCCTCGACGCCGTCCTCGCCACCGGCGCGCGTGTCTGCTGGTTCGACCACCATCAGGCGAACGGCATTCCCGCGCATCCCGGCCTCGACGCCACCATCGACACCGCCGCCGACGTCTGCACCAGCCTGCTGGTCAACCGCCGCCTCGGTGGCCGCTACCGCGCCTGGGCGGTGGTGGCGGCCTTCGGCGACAACCTGATCGCGGCGGCGGAAGCGGCGGCCGCGCCGCTCGACTTCGAACGTCCGCGCGTGGCGCAGTTGCGCGAGCTGGGCGAGTGCCTCAACTACAACGCCTACGGCGAGACGGTCGACGACCTGCATTACCCGCCGCTCGACCTGTATGCCGCCCTGCAGCCCTATCCCGATCCGCTGGACTTCATCTACAGCGAGCCGGTACTCGAGGTGCTGCGCAATGGCCGCGACGACGACCTCGCGCGCGCCGCCGGCCTCACGCCGTATGCCGAGCATCCCGCATGCGCGGTATACGTGCTGCCCGATGTCGCTTGGGCGCGTCGCGTCAGCGGCCTGCTCGCCAACCGGCTCGCGCGCGAGCATCCGCTGCGCGCGCACGCCGTGGCGACCGCGCGCGGTGACGGGTTGACGATCAGCGTGCGCGCACCGGTGGCCGATCCGCGCGACTCGGCGGCGCTGTGCCGCACGTTCGGCGGCGGTGGGCGGGCGGGCGCGGGCGGCATCGATGCCCTGCCCGCGGCGGACCTCGATCGCTTCATTGCGGCGCTGGCCGCGCACTATGCGTAATGCCGGCGTGGCCGCTGCGCTGCTGGTCTGCGGACTGACCGGCTGCATCACGCCGCCCGCGTACGTGCCGCCGGAGGGCGTCGAACGCTACAAGGAAACCCACCTGGCCTGCATGAGCATGATGTACGCGGGCCGCGATGTGCGCAGCGTGCCGCCGGCCTGGAACGTCTACGGTTGGTGCATGCGGCAGAAGGGCTACCCGCCAAGAGCCGACGAGCCCGCGCCGGGGTTGAAGCCCGGTTAGTTGACGTCCAGCGCGTGCCGCTTCAGCTCGGCCAGCGACGCGATTTCCAGCGTGGCCTCGTGCGTCGAGGCCAGCACGACCGCTGGCGCGTGGCCGGCGTCGTACGCTTCCTTCCAGCGCGCCGCGCACAGACACCAGCGGTTGCCGGGCTGCAAGCCGGGAAAGCCGTAGGCCGGCACCGGCGTGCTGAGGTCGTTGCCGCGCGCCTTCGAGAAGGCCAGGAATTCCTGCGTCATCTGCGCGCAGACGGTGTGCAGGCCCAGATCGTCGGGACCCGTGCGGCAACTGCCGTCGCGATAAAAGCCAGTAACCGGACGCTCGCAACAGGGCTGCAGGGGTTCGCCCAGCACGTTGCGCGGTATTTCGTTCTTCATGTCCATCGGAATTCCCGTGCGCTGCGGCGCTATTCGGCCTTGATGCCGGCGTCCTTGATCACTTTCGCGTACTTGGCGTTCTCCGCGCGAATGAACGCAGCGAATTCCTCGGGCGTATTCGCGAACGGATCGCCGCCCAGCGGGGCCAGGCGGTCGCGGATACCGGGGTCGGCGGCCGCGCGCTTGATATCCGCCTGGATCTTCGCGATCACCTCGGCGGGCGTGCCAGCGGGCGCGAGGAAACCGAACCACTGGGTGGACTCGAACTTGACGCCGGATTCGTTCATCGTCGGCACGTCGGGGATCGCGGCGGCACGCTGCGCGGCGGTGACGGCAATCCCGCGCACGCGGCCGGACTTGATGTGCGGGATCACCGGCGCGAGTCCCAGGATCGCGGTCGGGATCTGGCCACCGACGAGATCGATGGTGGCGGGCGCGGCGCCCTTGTACGGCACGTGCAGGAGGTTGAAACCCGCGTTGTGGTTCAGCCATTCGCCGGCGAGGTGTTGCGTGCTGCCGGTGCCGCTGGAACCGAAGGGCAGGCCGCCCGCGGTGCGCTTGGACAGCGCGATGAGTTCCTTCACCGTCTTCACCGGGACCGAGGCATGCACGACGACGATGTTGGGATAGGTGGCGGCCAGCGAGATCGGCGCCAGGTCCTTGAAGGCGTCGTAGGGCATCTTCGCGTAAAGCGCCGGGTTCAGCGCCACTTCGGCCGGCGAACAGATCAGCAGCGTGTAACCATCCTTCGGCGCCCGCACCACCGACTCCGCGCCGATCATGCCGCTGGCGCCGGGCCGGTTCTCGATGACAACGGTCTGGCC
>CAZXNF010000302.1:0-5041 GCA_964641785.1 uncultured Streptomycetaceae bacterium
CAGGACTTCCACGCCAGCCGCCGACACGCGGGCGACGCTCGCGAATATCGGCGGACCAATCGGTCACGACCACGCCGGAGCAAGGTGATCAAGGAAGCCGGCCTCCGCGCTGCGGGCTGAAGCCGCACGAGCGCGGCTATTGCTGCCTCCGGGAGAACACCCGAGTCGCCCGCCTATAATCGAAGGCATTGCAGGCGTTACGGGGAAAGAGATGCCGAAGGCGAAGGTTCAGGGGCTGACGCTCCACTACGAAGTGACGGGCGCCGGCGAGCCGCTCATGCTGGTCGTGGGCCAGAGCACCGGCCCCGCCGGAAGGGAAGAACTCATACGCCTGCTGGCCCGGCATTACACGGTCGTCACGCACGATCAGCGAGGTACGGGCCGCAGCGAAAAGGTGCAGGAAGGCGCTGCCATCGAAATGCTGGCGGCGGACATCGTCGGGCTGATGGACCATCTCGGTCTCTCAACAGCGCACCTGCTGTGCCACTCGACAGGATGCGGGATGGGCCACGCCATCGCCGCAAGCCATCCGACCCGCATCGACAGGCTCGTCCTGGCAGCACCGTGGTCCCACGCCGACGGCCACCTGCGCGGGATCCAGGCACTGCGCATTGCGGCGGCCGGCGTACTCTCGCCGGAGATGTACGCGAACTTCAACGCGATGCTGCTGTTCCCGCCGGAGTTCCGGCGGGCCGACGCAGCGGGCTTCGCCCGCGCGGCCGAAGCCGCGAAAGCCCGTCCGCAGGATGCCGTGGCGATTGCTGCCCGTCTGCACGCCATCCTGGCCTTTGATGCCCGCCCCCTGTGGCCGGCGATCAAGTGTCCCACGCTGGTAATGGTGTCGCCCGACGATCAGGTCATGCCACGCTGGTTCGGCATCGAGGCCGCAAGGGCCATCGCCGGCGCGCGACTCTTCGAGTTCGATGGCGGCGGCCACATGCTCCCCGAAACGCGGACGCAGGCGTTCGTTGAAGCCGTGCACGCATTCCTCTCGGGCTCGCACGCGCTGTAGCGACCGCGGTACCAAGGACGACGACGACGACGAAACAAACGTCGCCGCCCATGCTCGCGTGAGGCAACGCGGACCGAGGCGCGCACGCCGGAGCCGCGTTGCGGCTTGTTGCCCCTGGGGACCGTTGCTAAACTGAATTCATCCCGTTCACCCAGTGAGGTTGTCGTGGCATTGAACAATTCGACGTCGGAGGATCGCGCCAGAGCCCTCCACGAGCGCTCGATCGTCATCGATGGGCTCGACGTCAGCCGCTTCGATCGGGCGCATTTCGAGAAGATGCGTGCGGGTGGGATCACCGCCATCAATGCGACGGTCGTCATGCCCGGCGTCAACTTCCGGCAGGCGGTCGACGGCATCCGCGAATTTGATGTCCTGATCGAGAAGAACGCCGACCTAGTGATGCAGGTGCTCGATGCGGGCGATATCGAGCGCGCCAAGGCAGCCGGGAAAGCCGGCATCGTCTATGGCTTCCAGAACGCGGTGGCCCTGGAGGGCGATCCGCGGCTGGTCAAGGTCTTCCACAGTCTGGGGGTGCGCATCATCCAGCTCACCTACATGACGGCCAACGCGCTCGGCGACGGCTGCCTGGAACCGCGCAACGGCGGTCTGACCCTCTTCGGCAAGGCGGTCGTCGACGAGTTGAACCGGCACCGGATCATCGTCGATATCTCCCACGTCGGTGAGCGCACGAGCCTCGACGCCATCGAGTACGCCAAGGTGCCGGTGGCGATCTCGCATGCCTGCGCCAAGGGACTCGTCAACAACCCGCGCAACAAGAGCGATGAAGTCATCAAGGCCGTCGCGGCGCGCGGCGGCGTCATGGGCATCACCTCGCTGCCAAACTTCGTGTGCGACTTCGAATCGGGCGCCCTCCCGACGCTGGAGGACTACCTGCGGCAGATCGACTACCTGGTGAACCTCGTCGGGATCGATCACGTCGGCATCGGCATGGACTACGTGGACGGCCACGACAGCAACTTCTCCAGCACCCGGACGTGGGGCGGAACGATGGCGCAGGCCGAACGCAAGGCGGTGGGCCGGACGGTCTGGCCCATGCCTTATGCCATTCCGGACAGTTCGCACATGGCCCGGGTGACCGGGGGCCTCGTGCAGCGCGGCTACCGCGACGAGGACATCCAGAAGGTGCTGGGGCTCAACTGGCTGCGCTACTTCCGGACGATCTGGGGTCGCTGAGCGGGCCGTTCGCAGCTCAGGAAGGCCGCGACGCCATCACGCCGACTGCGCGGTGGTGACTTTGCGCAGCCCTGAGCTCAGCGAACGCACCTTCGCCACGGAGGCGATCCCGCGCCAGTCGGCATACGAGGACAGCACGGCCTCGGATTGGGACGCCGCGCAGTCGCGGAATTTCGCGGCGAGTTCCTGCTCCGAGAGGGGGTTGTCCGGATAGCCCTTGGGATCGACGACCCTGGCCGTGAAACTGCGGCCGTCCGTCGTCGTGATGGTGGTGGTGGCCCAACTCTTCACCGTCGACGGCATGTCGGCGGGCTGCGCGGGGTCCGACGTCATGGTCACCCGCGCAAGGAATGCGGCGATATCCGCACGCCGGATCGATTCCCGCCTGAAGGTGTCCAGACGAAGATCCTTGTCCAGGCAGGCCGCGCCGATGCAGTAGGGCATGCTGAAGCGGGCCTGCATCTCGTCTGCCGGCTGGACGTACATCAGGTTGCGAACCGCCGGCTCCGACACCAGCGTGTCGACGCGGGCGATCTCGGCGGGCGCGAGCTGGTGGTCCCGTGCCATGGTGATCACGGCGTCGACGGCGCGGTGCGTGCTCGCGCAGCACGGATAGCGTTTCAGCCAGACGCCAGGGGAAACCACGGCGGGAGGCCCGTCCAGCCGGCGCAACGCGGGATCGAAGCCCGCCGCACCGGGACCGGCCATCAGATCCAGGAACCCGCGGGCGCCCTCGAACACCGCGGAATCCGCGGTGAGTCCGGCGGCAGCCATCCGTGCGGCGAGGATGCCGTTCTTCGCCCCGAGGCCCGCGTGGAAGGGTTTTGCATTCGTGCCGAACTGGCGTTTGAACCCCGAGGCAAGGCTGGTCGCGAGACTCAAGGCGTTGCGCGACTGCACGGCATCCAGGCGCAGCAGGCGCGCGCAGGCCGCAGCCGCCGACGGCGCACCCAGGGTGAGCGTGGTGTGCCAGCCGCGCGCGTAATGCACCATGTTCACGGCCTCGGCGAGGCATTCTTGGACTTCGACCCCAACGATGTAGGCGTCCACAAAATCCGCGCCGCTCGCATCCGTCTCCTCGGCCAGCGCGAGCAGGGAAGGCACCAGCACCGCGCTGAGATGCGAAGCGGCGGGGTCGAGCACGTCGTCGTAGTCGAGCGCGTGCGCCGATGTGCCGTTGAAGAGCGCAGCCCAGGGGGCATCGAAACCGCCGGCGACACCGATGCGGGTGGCCGCCCCGTTGGCGCCCCAGGCCCCCAGGCCCAGCCCCACGCGCCGGACCGCCTCGTCGCCCGCACCGGCGACGATGCAGCCGACGGTATCGACGATGGCGCGTTGCGCCTGATCGATAGCCTCGGCCGGCCACACACGCGGCGCCTCGGCAATCCACTTCGCGAGCTTGGACGTGTAGCCCGTTTCAACCACTTGCGGAAGGTTCGGAAGGTTCATCAGGCTTTCCTTGGGAGCACGACGCAGCAACTGCGCGAGCGCAGGCTCGGGGCTATTCCGGCTGGATCCCGGATTATTCGATCAGTTTCTGCCACTAGGGAACCTCCGGAAAACCCCGTCACACCAGCCTGGAAGGGGGAGGGGCCCCTTCCCCAGTAGCTGGTGCCCATTTCATTGATTTCACTGGATTCCAGCTTTCGCTGGAATGACGGAGATATAGTTTTTCAGAGCTCCCCTAGGCGAGCTCCGATTGCACGAAGGAGGTCATCCGCATCGACAGTTGCACGGGGCCATCATGCCAGAGCGGCAGCCGCCTGCCACCGTTCTGTCCCGCGGGCCGACAGGGTGCATCGGCGCATCGGCCGCACCACTGTTGGCGCACGAGACCGCCATGGGGCTGGATGCACAGGGCCGCGCGCACGGACGTGGGCGACACCCCGAGCCGCGCCGTTAACGCCCCCGCGCACGCTTGGCGCGGTTGACCTTCAGGAGTTCGACGATATCCGGCAAGCGGGTAAAGCCGCACCCCTCGACCGACTTCACCTGGGGGAGGCGCTCCTGCAGCCACAGGCCCGACATCGCCCGTTGCAGCGTGTAGGCGCCGGTGCCGGCCACGGGCTGCCCTTTCGGCGTCGGGCGCTCGAATTTCGCATCGAGCGGGGATCCGTCGTCCGAGAAGAAGAACCACTCCCCCTCCTTCACGGCCATACCCTTGCAATGAAACGTTGCGTCTGTTTCCGTTGGAAAGGCGAGCAATCCACCAACACTGGTAGCAAGAGCGAACAACATGGGGGCTTTAACGTTCACGCCAACCGGCGCGCGCCGCTTTTGCGCGCGTCCGAGTTGGGCGTGGGGTTAAGCCACGGCTATCGCAACACACGGCAATCCTTGATGACAATTTTTGACGGGTACTCAGTGTCGCGGGTCGCCGCACGACTCGTGGCGTTGTAGAGCATGCATGACGTTTCACCCTTCTTCGCGGTAAGCCGCCCCCCCCCGGACTTGAAATCTACGTCTCTCTCGAACACGAAGAAGTTGATGTGACGGACCACAAACTGCTTTCGCTTGCCTTCCTTGCCGGAGTAAGTGATCGTGTCACCGACAGATACGACCGGTGGCAGCGACCCGGGGTCTGAGTAGTCTTTATCCGTTCCGCACACGTTCGTGACCCAGTAGTCCTTGCATGGAAATACCGCCCACGTTGATGAAGTGCCGATCGAGGTAACCCAGGCTTCTTCAGAAAGGGTAGTCCCACGCCGCGTCAATGGCCTGGCGGCATATTCGGAAGTAAACAGCTGCACGGTCAGACGGTTAACCGGTAGCACTCGCGCTCGTTAATAAATAAATGGGGTCGGCATGAATGGCGCTTTCTTAAGGTTCCTTCCC
>CAZXNF010000303.1:0-5024 GCA_964641785.1 uncultured Streptomycetaceae bacterium
CTTGTAGGGCACGTGCACGACATCGGCGGCCAGGTGCAGGCACTCTTCAGCATTGCGCTGACCGCGATCCCGCAGGTGAAAGCCGGTCGCGTGCGCGCGCTGGCGATCACTAGCGCGCAGCGTTCTGCAGTGGCGCCGGAGTTGCCGACGGTGGCGGAATCGGGCTACCCCGGCTTCGAGGTGATCGGCTGGTTCGGCTGGCTGGCGCCCGCGCAGACGCCCAGGGACATCGTGGCGCGTCTCAATCGGGAGATGGTCGCGGTATTGAAGCAGCCCGACCTGCGCGAGCGACTGGTGGCGCAGGGTTCGGACCCGGTTGGCAATTCCCCGCAGCAGTTCGGAGATTTCATTCGCGCCGAGCGCGACAAGTGGGCGAAAGTGATCATGCAGGCCGGCATCCGTATCGAGTGAAGGGCGGGGCCGCCGCCGCTGCGGAGCGGTTACAATCAGCAGGGTTTTCTCGGCAGTCCGGCGGCCCGTCGGACGGGTTTTTAACACTCCGCACGGATGGCTTCCAGCATGCAAGGTGGCAAAGCGGTATTAGTGGCGCTGTTGGCTTTGACGGCGGCGGCAGCGCCTGTCGTTTTTGCCCAGGCCTACCCCTCCAAGCCCATCCGGTTCATCGTGCCCTTCGCGCCCGGCGGCGGCGCCGATATCAGCGCGCGCGCCGTTGCCTCCCGGCTCACCGAGCGTCTGGGCCAGCAGGTGGTGATCGACAACCGGCCCGGCGCCGGCGGCAACCTGGGCACGGAACTGGTCGCCCGCGCCGCGCCCGACGGCTACACGCTGCTGTGGGCGTCCAGCGGCTACGGCGCCAATCCGAGCCTCTACAAGCTTTCCTACGATCCGGTAACCGGCTTTGAGCCCGTTACGCTGGTCACCCAGCAGCCCTTCCTCTTCGTCGTGAACCCGGCGGTGCCGGCGAAAACGGTGAAGGAGTTCATCGCCTACGCGAAGGCGAACCCGGGCAAGCTGAACTACCTCTCCTCGGGTGTGGGCGGCATCCAGCACCTCGCGGTGGAACTCTTCAAGAGCCTTGCCGGTGTCGATCTCGTGCACATCCCGTACAAGGGCGGTTCGAGCGGCCACACCGACCTCATCTCCAATCAGGTGCAGATGGAGTTCGGCACCATCCTCTCCACGCTGCCGCTGCTGAAGAACGGACAGGTGCGCCTGCTCGCCGTGACCACCGCCACGCGCTCGCCGGTGCTGCCCGAGACGCCGACGCTCGCGGAAGCGGGCGTGCCGGGCTACGCGGTCAGCGGCTGGTACGCCATGTTCGCGCCGGCGAAAACACCCGCCGCGATCGTGACCAAGCTCAACCGCGAGACAGTCGCCGTGCTGCAGTCGCCGGACGTGCGCCAGCGTTTCGCGGCGGACGGCAGCATGGTGGTGGCGAGCACACCCGCGCAACTGGCCGAGCATGTGCGGCAGGACGTTGCCAAGTGGGCCAAACTCGTGCGCGAAGCCAACATCCGCCTCGACGCGACCAAATAGTCAAACAGGGAAGGCAACCGTGGCGCAATCCAAAGGCATCAAGGAAGTCGCATACGTCGATGTTCGGCAGGGCGCCGGCGGCGTCAAGCTGGGCGGCATGCAGCAGATCCAGCCGCTGTCGTGGTTCGACTGCGCGGGCGGTGGCCAGGTGGTCGTAGACCGCGGCTACGCTTACGTCGGCAACATGCGCAACCCGCACGGCACCACGATCATCGACGTCAGGGATCCAAAGCATCCGAAGCCGGTCGCCGAGGTCAAGATGCCCTCGGGCACGCATTCGCACAAGGTGCGGGTGGCGAACGGCCTGATGGTCACCAATCGCGAAGTGCTGGCCGCGCGCGCGATGCGCGGCGAGACTCCGCCGGAAGGCTACCGCGGCGGCCTCGGCATCTACGACGTCTCCGATCCGACCAGGCCGAAGCTCATCACCAACTGGAACACCACCGACACGCCGGGCACTGGTGCTGGCGCGAGCGGCGTGCACCGCTTCGACTTCGACGGCCGCTACGCCTACATCTCGCCGACCTGGGACGGCTATGTGGGCAACATCATGATGATCCTCGACCTCAAGGATCCCGCGAACCCGCAGGAAGTCGGCCGCTGGTGGATGCCGGGACAGTGGACGGGCGGCGGCGAGACGCCGACGTGGAAGGGTTCCGCGCACCGCTGCCACCATCCGCTGCGGCAGGGCAACCGGCTCTACACCAGTTACTGGCACGGCGGCTTCGTCATCCTCGACATCGACGACATGAGCAAGCCCAAAATGGTGTCGGCGGTGGACTGGAGCCCGCCGTTCCCCTGGCCCACGCACACCGTGCTGAAGATTCCTTTCAAAATCGGCAACCGCGAATTCGCCGTCGTCTCCGACGAGGACGTGGTGCGGCTCGAAGGCTGCCCGCCGTATCCGGCGGCCTTCCTGTGGGTGGTGGACGTCACGGACGAAAAGCATCCGGTGCCGATTTCCTCCTTCCAGGTCGACGATATGCCGGACACGGAGCAGCCGTACATGACCGGCTGCCACCAGCCCTGCGAGAAAGTCACCGGCACCGAAATCCCGGTGGCCTGGTTCGCCCACGGCCTGCGCATCATCGACGTGGCGAAACCGCACGCGCCGAAGGAAGTGGCCTTCTACATGCCCGATGTGCCGCCCGGCTCCGAACGCGTGCAGAGCAACGACGTGACCGTGGACGACCAGGGGCTGCTGTACCTGCTCGACCGCGTGCGCGGCCTGCACGTGCTCGAGCGCACCTGATCCGCATCTGATTGCTGTCGAAGGAGTTTTCATGACGACCAAACGCAAATCCAAAATGGCGATTCAACCGCCGAGCTTCCGCCCCACCGTGGTGGGCACGCATCATGCGGTTGCGACCGGACATTACCTCGCCACCTGCGCCGCGATGCGCATCCTCGACGGTGGCGGCAACGCGGTCGATGCCGGCGTGTGCGCGGCGATGGCGCTGGCGATGCTGCAGCCGGACATGGTCAGCTTCGCCGGTGTCGCACCCACGCTGATCTACCTGAAGAAGGAAGACCGCGTGATCAGCCTGGCCGGCCTCGGCTACTGGCCCGCGAAGACCGACATCGAGCGCCTCCGCAAGGAAGGCGGACAGCACGTGCCGGAAGGGCTGCTGCGCACCGTGATGCCGGCGGCGCCCGCCACCCACATCGCGGCGCTGCGCCGCTACGGCACGATCTCCTTCACGCAGGCGGCCACCGCCGCGATGGAAATCGCGCGCGACGGCTTCGCCATGTATCCGCTGCTCGCCAGCAACATCGAGTGGACGGCGGAGAAGTTCCAGCGCTGGCCCGACAACGCGGAAGTGTTCCAGCCCGGCGGCAAGTCGCCGAAGGTGGGCGAAATCCTCAAGCAGACCAATCTCGCGAAGACCATCTTCACGATGATGGAGGCCGAGCGCACCGCGCACGGCGACCGCGACAAGAAGCTGCGCGCGGTGCACGACTGGTTCTACTGCGGGCCCTTCGCCCAGAAGGTGCACGACTACCACCAGGAGCACGGCGGCTTCGTCACCAAGGATGACCTCGCCGGCTTCGAAGTCCCGGTCGAAGACAGTATTTCCGTGCAGTACCGCGACTACACGGTGCATAGCTGCGACGTCTGGTGCCAGGGCATCGTGCTGCTGGAGACGCTGAAAATTCTGGAGGGCTACGACCTGAAGGCGCTCGGACACAATTCCATCGCCTACGTGCACGCCGTCAACCAGGCGCTGAACCTGTCCTTTGCCGACCGCGAGGCCTACTCCGGCGATCCGAAGTTCGTGAACATGCCGCGGGCCGGCCTGCTGGCCGATGCCTACGCGGCGCGGCAGCGCGCCCGCATCAATCCCCAGCAGGCGTTCCCCAATCTTCCCGATCCGGGTTATCCCGAGGGCGGCCCTAAGCCGTACCTGCTGCACGGGCAGGCGCAGGGCGACGAGCGCGGCGTGGCTAACCGCGCGCTGCAGCCCGGCACCATCTACGGCTGCGTGATGGACCGCGACGGCAACGGCTATTCCGCGACGCTGTCCGATCCTCAGTACGACGTGCCGATCATCCCGGGCACCGGCGTGGCGCTGTCCGGCCGCGGCTGCCAGTCGCGCCTGACGCCCGGCCATCCGAGCATCGTCGCCCCGGGCAAGCGCCCGCGGCTCACGCCCAATCCGTCGCTCGCCTTCCGCGACGGCAAGCTGTTCATGACCTTCGGCACGCCGGGCGGCGACACGCAGTCGCAGGCAATGCTGCAGGTGTTCCTCAACATCGTCGAGTTCGACAAGCCGGTGCAGGCCGCGGTGGAAGCGCCGCGCATCTCGAGCTGGAACTTCCCCAATTCCTTCGCCCCGCACAACTACCTGCCGGCGCGCCTGAACATCGAGGACAGCTTCCCGAAGGAAACCATCGAAGCGTTGCGCGGGATGGGGCACGACGTGGACGTCTGGCCGCAGTTCCCGGCGGAAAACGCCGGCGTGTGCGCGATCATGGCGCACCCGAAGACGGGACTGAAGCACGCCGGCGCCGATCCGCGGCGCGAAGGCTACGCGGGGGCCTGGTGATGAAACACGTTCTGTTGACCGTCGCTCTGGCCGCCGTTGCGGCGCCTGCCGTTCACGCAGCGGATGCCTGGCCGAACCGGCCGCTCCGCTTCGTCGTGCCGTTCACACCGGGCACGCTTGATGTGATGGTGCGCGCGATCGGGGTGAAGCTGACTGAGAAATACGGACAGAGCATCGTCGTCGAAACGCGGCCAGGCGCCGGCACCGTCGTCGGTACCGAACTCGTGTCCAGGGCCACGCCGGACGGCCACACCTTCCTGGTGATCACCACGACCTTCGTCATCAACCCGAGCCTGCGGGCGAATCTCCCGTACGATCCCGTCAAGGACTTCGCGCCGGTGACGCAGATCGATTCGGTTGCCAACATTCTGGTGACCAGTCCGACGGCCGCCGTGCAGAGCATCAAGGAGCTGATCGCGCTGGCGAAGGCCAAGCCCGGGCAACTGACCTACGCTTCGCCTGGCGCGGGGTCGGCGCCGC